>CAZVVS010000330.1:0-5804 GCA_964630585.1 uncultured Gordonia sp. | reverse complement strand
GTCGTTCCCGTTGACGCAGGTCGTGAGCGGATTCCAAAAGGCGATCGTCGGGCAGAAGCCCGGGGCCTCGGTCGCCGTCGCGATGACCCCGGCCGACGGTTACGGCCCGATGGGCGGACAGGCCGACGCCGGGATCCGAGCAGACGACCCGTTGATCTTCGTCCTGCAGATCGCTGCCATCGACCAGACCGACGGCAGCGAATAGTCAGTTCTCCAGCTCGGTGAACAGCCTCTGGTTGAACCCGAAGGCTCCGATGGCCTCCGACGTGAGCCGCGCCAGGGCGTCGCGGTCGAGGTCGAGTGCATCGAGCCGGTCGCGGTAGCCGTCCTTGTAGCGCTTGAGCTTGTCGATGCCGGTGAAGCGGTAGAACGCCAGCGCGTCGTCGGGCACCCCGTAATGCAAGCGCATCCGGCTGGCGATGATCTGTCCGCCGGACAGGTCGCCGAGATAGCGGGTGTAGTGGTGGGCGATGTAGCGCACCGCATCGTCGTCGCAGGCGTCGATCGCGGCAACATAGTCAGCGGTCACCGGGAGCATCGGCTCCCCCGCCGGATCGACGCCCAGCGCCGCGAGATCCGATTCCAACGACGGCACGCGGTCCAACCGGTCGTCGAGGACGGCACCGGCAACCGGATCGCCGGTTAGTCGGGCACCGGCGGCCTCCAGAGCGCGATACACGTGCACGAGCTGTCCGACCAGGCGGGCATACGCCGCCACCCCGAGCCGACCGCCCATCAGGTCGGCGACGAAGGCCGACCGCTCGGCGCTCTCGTGGGCGCGCGCGGTCGCCTCGCGGAGCACCTCGGAGGTCCGTCCGGCCGGTGCAAGGGATTCCTTGGCGACAATCGTCATGCGGCCATGCTACCCCTCGGCAGTGAGGTAACCCTTATCACGTGGTGCAGACCACAGCGTTGCGCCCGCGTTGGGCGCAACACGCCACCCCTCAGGCCCCGAACACCTCGGTGACGACCGTCTTGGCGCGGCGCGTCACCCTGAGGTAGTGCTCGAGGAACTCCCCCGAATCGTCGGCCGGCCAGCCCGCGGCGAATGCGACCGCCCGCAGTGCCGAACCCGGACCGGGCAGTTCGTCGACCGGCTTGCCCCGCACCAGGACGAGCGCGTTGCGCGCCTTGGTAGCAGTGAGCCAGGCGTCGCGCAGATTCTCTACCTGGTCCTCGGGGAGCAGGCCGTCGGCGGCGATCGCATCCAACGACTCGAGCGTCGAGGTGTTGTGGAGCGAAGGGTGGTCGTGGGCGTGGCGCAGCTGCACCAACTGAACCGTCCACTCCACGTCGGCCAGGCCGCCTCGCCCCAGTTTGGTGTGCATCGCGGGGTCGGCGCCGCGCGGCAGCCGCTCGGCGTCGACTCGCGCCTTGATGCGGCGGATCTCACGGACCGCCTCCGGCGAGACCCCGCCCGACGGATAGCGGATCGCATCGGCCATGTGCAGGAAGTCGATGCCCAGGTCATCATCGCCGGCGACCTGGTGGGCGCGCAGCAGCGCCTGGATCTCCCAGGGCTGCGCCCATTGGTCGTAGTAGGCACGATAGGCCGCGAGCGTGCGCACGACCGGTCCGTTGCGCCCCTCTGGTCGCAGGTCGATGTCGACCTCCAGCGGTGGATCGGCACTGGGGGTGCCGAGCATGATCCGCACGTTCTCGGCGACGGTGGTCGCCCACTTGATCGCCGTCGTCTCGTCGACGCCCGGACGGGGATCACAGACGAAAATCACGTCGGCGTCGGACCCGTAGCCGAGTTCACCGCCGCCCAGGCGACCCATACCGATGACGGCGATCCGCGCCGGCGGCTCCCCACCGTCGGGCAGCGACTCCGCCACCACGACGGCCAGTGCAGCGTTGAGGACCGCCGCCCACACCGATGACAGCGCGATGCACACCTGCGGCACGTCGAGCATCCCGAGCACGTCGGCCGAAGCGATGCGTGCCAATTCGGCACGCCGGTGCGCCCGTGCCACGGCGACGGCTGGCTTGAGATCGGTGCGGCGGACCGTCGACGCGATCAAGCCCTTGGCGACGTCCTCGGGGTTCACGCCGATGAGTTTTGGGCCGTCGGCTCCGTCGGAGTAGAGCCTGATGACCTCGGGCGCGCGCATCAACAACTCGGCGATGTAGGCCGATGTGCCCAGCACGTGCATGAGGCGCTGGGCCACGACCCCGTCGTCGCGCAGCAGTCGCAGGAACCACTCGGCGTCGACCAGCTCCTCACAGAGGCGGCGGTAGTTCAGCAGCCCGGCGTCGGGGTCGGGGGTGCGGCTGATCCACTCGAGCAGCGACGGGAGGATCAGCAATTGGATCTGCCCGCGCCGGCCCGCGGTGGAGGCCAATGCGCGGATGTGCCCGAGCGCACGATCGGGCTTCGCATACCCGAGAGCGGCGAGGCGGCGCTGGGCCGATTCGCTCGACAGCGTCAACTCGTCGGCGTCGAAGTGGGTCACCGATTCCAGCAGCGGCCGGTAGAACAGCTTCTCGTGGAGTTGCCGGATGCGTTTGCGCTGTTTACGCAGGTCGTTGCGCAGCACTCCGGCGGCATCGAGATCGGCGGACGGGCGGATGTGGGCGGCCCGTGCCAGCCAGCGCATCGCGACGTCGTCGTCGGGATCGGGCAGCACGTGGGTGCGCGATAACCGCTGCAACTGCAGCCGGTGCTCGAGCAACCTCATGAACTGGTACGACGCGGACAGGTTCGCCCCGTCGTCGCGCCCGATGTAGCCGCCCGCGGTCAACGCCGCGAGCGCGTCGACGGTGGCCAGTACGCGCAGCGACTCGTCGACGCGACCGTGCACCATCTGCAGCAGCTGGACGGCGAATTCGACGTCTCGGAGGCTTCCGCTGCCGAGTTTCAGATTCCGCTCGCGCAAGTCCTCGGGGACCAGCGACTCCACCCGGCGGCGCATCGCCTGGACGTCGACGACGAAGTCGTCGCGTTCGGCGGCAGTCCAGACCATCGGGTTGACGGTGTCGATGTAGGCCTTCCCCAGAGCCATGTCGCCACACATCGGCCGCGCTTTGAGCAGGGCCTGGAACTCCCACGTCTTGGCCCACCGCTCGTAGTACGCGACGTGGCTGTCGAGGGTGCGGGTCAACGATCCCGCCTTGCCCTCCGGGCGCAGTGCCGCATCCACCTCGAAAAGCGCTGCGGACCCGACGCGCATGAATTCGCCGGCGATGCGCGCCGACGTGGAGTCGGCGGGCTCGGCGACGAAGATGACGTCGACGTCGGAGACGTAGTTGAGCTCGCGAGCGCCGCACTTGCCCATCGCGATGACTGCGAGGCGCACCGTCAGTGGCTTGTCGTCACACACGCTGGCGATCGCCACCGCGAGCGTGGCGGTCAGTGCCGCGTCGGCCAGGTCGGCCAGGAGTGCGGTTGCCACGGGAATGGTCACGGCGGGCTCGTCCTGCACGGTCGCGGCCACATCGTGCGCGGCGATGACCAAGATGTTGTCGCGGTAGGCACGGCGAAGCGCCATGATCGCCGCGGGGCCGGTCACGCCCGCGCGGCAGACGAGGTCGTCGGGTCCAGCCGACGGGTCGGGGTGGGCGTCGACCGCCGCCAGCATCGAGGTCCGCATGTCGAGCGCGTTGGGCAGAGTGGGTGGCACCAACACCCGCCAGGCCTCCGGCTCGGCAACGAGGTGGTCGCCGAGCGCGTCGGAACTGCCGAGCACTCCGAACAGGCGGCCGCGGAACCCCTTGTCGGTGTCGATCAGGTCGGCCACCTCGCCCCAGCCGCCACCCAGCGCCTCGCGCAGCCGGATCAGCGCCTTGAGGGCGAGATCGGCGTCGGGTGCGCGCGACAACGCCCACGCGAGATCGACCGATTTCTCGGTATTCCACCCGAGAAGGGCAAGGTTCTGCGCGGCGGCGCTGTCCAGTAGACCGAGCCGCCCCGTGCTGGGTACCGATCCCCGGCGCACGACCGTCCTACAGCGGCAGGTAGTTGCGGAGCTCGAACGGGGTGACGTGGCTGCGGTAGGCGGTCCACTCCGTCCACTTGTTGCGCAGGAAGTAGTCGAAGACGTGCTCACCGAGCGTTTCGGCGACCAGTTCGGAGCCCTCCATCACATGCAGCGCCTCGGCCAGGCTGCCGGGCAGCTCGCGGTAACCCATGGCTCGGCGCTCGCCGGGCGTCAGGGCCCACACGTCGTCCTCGGCCTCCTCGGGCAGCTCGTAGCCCTCGGAGATTCCCTTGAGCCCGGCGGCGAGCAGCACCGCGAAAGTCAGGTACGGGTTGCAAGCCGAATCGGGGCTGCGGACCTCGACACGGCGCGACGAACTCTTGTTGGGCGTGTACATCGGCATCCGGACCAGCGCCGAACGGTTGGCCCGACCCCACGTCGCCGCCGTGGGAGCCTCACCGCCGTGGATGAGGCGCTTGTAGCTGTTGACCCATTGATTGGTGACCGCGCTCAGCTCCGAGGCGTGGTGCAGGATGCCTGCGACGAACTGCTTGCCCACGACCGACAGCTGCATCGGGTCGTCGGGGTCGTGGAAGGCGTTCTCCTCGCCCTCGAACAGGCTCATGTGGGTGTGCATCGCCGACCCGGCGTGGTCGCTGAACGGCTTGGGCATGAAGGTCGCGAAAACGCCTTCTTTGATGGCCACCTCCTTGATGAGGTAGCGGAACGTCATCACATTGTCGGCCATCGACAGCGCGTCGGCGTAGCGCAGGTCGATCTCCTGTTGCCCCGGCGCACCCTCGTGGTGGGAGAACTCGACGGAGACACCCATCGACTCGAGCGCGTCGATGGCGTGGCGCCGGAAATTGGGCGCCGCGTTGTGCACGGTCTGGTCGAAGTAGCCGCCCTGATCGGCCGGCTCGGGCACCGTGCCATCGGTCGGCGAGTCCTTCAGGAGGAAGAACTCGCACTCGGGGTGCACGTAGCAGTTGAACCCCTTCTCTGCGGCCTTGTCCATCTGGCGGCGCAGCACATTGCGCGAGTCGGCCCACGACGGCGTGCCGTCGGGCATCACGATGTCGCAAAACATCCGTGCTGAGTGGTGGCGACCGTCCGAGGTCGTCCACGGCAGCACCTGGAAGGTCGACGGGTCGGGCCGCGCGACGGTGTCGGCCTCGGATACGCGGGAAAAGCCCTCGATCGCCGAGCCGTCGAATCCGATTCCCTCTTCAAACGCACCCTCGAGTTCGGCCGGTGCGACCGCGACCGATTTGAGGTATCCGAGCACGTCGGTGAACCACAACCGCACGAATCGAATGTCACGCTCTTCGAGCGTCCGCAGCACGAACTCTTTTTGGCGGTCCATGATGGCTGAGCCTAGAAGCAGCCTGTTACGACCGTGTTACGTTCGGTCCTTTTCAGTGGTCACGGCTGTGACCAACTGCACTGTCAGACCCATGGCCGCGCTTGCCCCCGCGGTGGAACAATTGACATTGTCCAACCATCAACCCGGGTACCCGACAAGGGACTCGAGGCAGAAACGAGACAATCATGTCGGATGCACCCGTGTACGGCTCCGCAGGCGACCAGCCCCGGCGCACCACTCGTGTCCAGCACCTCCAGCAGATGAAGGCCGAGGGCCACAAGTGGGCGATGCTCACCTGCTACGACTACTCCACCGCCGCACGGTTCGACGAAGCCGGGATCCCGGTGCTGCTCGTCGGCGATTCCGCGGCGAACACCGTCTACGGGTATGACACGACGATCCCGGTGACGCTCGACGAGATGATCCCGCTCATCCGTGCCGTCGTCCGCGGCGCGCCACACGCCCTCGTCGTCGCCGACCTCCCGTTCGGCTCGTACGAGGCCGGTCCGCAGCAGGCG
>CAZVVS010000329.1:0-5819 GCA_964630585.1 uncultured Gordonia sp. | reverse complement strand
CAGGCCCAGGGCTATCGAGCCGACCGCTAGAACCCGGAGCAGGACGATCCGGTGCTGAATCCGGGGCGGACCTCGATCGGCTTGGTCTTCGTGCTCACACCGTTCTGCGTAGCGACCACGCGGTACCACCCGGGCTGCTTGGGGATCCAGTCACCCTCCACGACTCGACGGGGATCGCCTTCGCCACGCCGCTCGTTGCGGGTCTTGAGGTTCTGCACTACGCGGCCCTGCTGGTCAACGACCTTCAGCTGCATCGGTGCCTGATGATCGGTCGCCACGACCGACACCAGGTACTTGCAGCCCGTTCCGCGGACGCCCGGTTGCGTCTGCATGGAGACGTTCGGCGGCAGCCACGGGGCAGCCTGGGCGGGCTGGCCGACGGTGATGCCGACGAGCGCAGTGCTCAGGCAGGCGAAGCCCGTGGCGACGGGCAGCAGGACGCGGCGTCGTTGACGACGTGTAGATGTCATGTCCACGAGCATGTCAGAATGCGGGCCTGGCCGGATCACTTCGGTACCGCTTGAGCCCGCTACAGCTCCCAAACCTGATCGGGGTCGTCGAGGGCAGCCCGGATCTGTGACAAGTCGCCGAGGTCGGCCAACGGCGAGGTTTTCGCAAGGTCCACGACGGCGTTGACCATTTGAGTGATCCCCGATCGGTCTCGCGCGGCGAATTGGACAGTTGAGCGGATAGTATTTCCCCAAATCCTCCTACGAAAGCAGGCCCGCCCATGGTCATGGCCGACCGCCCCGGAGTGAAGACAGCCTCCGCGCCCATTACTGCGATTGCGCTGGCAGGTTTGGCCAGCACAATGGTCACAGGCTTGGCGCGCGTGCCGTTCTCGAAGCCGCTGTCAGGCCCGTTCGGTGTGCTCGACAACGTCGGGCAGGCGACGACGCGTCAGGCCGTGCGGTCCTTCCTCGGCTACGCGATGAGCCTGCAGATCGACGAGTTCCGGTCCATGGAGAAGGTCATCGACACCATCTGCGGCGTCGTCCTCCCGCCTGTCGTCGGCGGTATCGGACAAGTTGTGCTGGATACCGAGACGATCGGTGGTGTCGAGGGGGTTTGGTGCCGCGCCAAGCGAGACGGCGTGGTGGAGTCCGACGACGACCCCGACGCCCAGCCGGTGCGGGCGACGATCCTGTACCTGCACGGCGGCGGATATATCGCAACGACGCCGATGATGTACGTGGCGTTCGCGGCCGCGTTGGTCCGCATCACCGGGTGCGAGATCTTCATCCCCGACTACCGCATGGCCCCGGAGTTCCCATACCCGGCGGGCCTGTTGGATGCCGCCGACGTCTACAAGAGCATGCTCGAGCAGGGGATCCCCGCCGAGCACATCATTATTGGGGGTGACTCAGGCGGTGGCGGGTTGACGACCTCGCTCATGGGTCATCTCCGGGACGAGGGGCTTCCGCGTCCGGCGGCTATCGCACTGTTCTCGCCCGAGGTCAACCTCCAGCTCGACCGCCCGTCGGTGACCGAGAACGCCGGTAGCGATGTTCTGCCGTGGAGCATCCCGGTCACGCCGTACCTGCAGGGCATGTCGCCCGGTGACGAACGTGTCTCCGCGGTCAACGCCGTCCCCGACGAGACGTGGTGGCCACCGACGTTCGTGTGTTGGGGTGAGAAAGAGATGTTCCGCGACGGAATCCGCACTTTCGCCGAGCACCTCGAGGCTTCGGACGTGAAGGTGAAGGCGATGGAGGAGCCGGGGATGTTCCACGTCTTCCCAATCCTCATGCCGTGGGCCGAAGGTGCCAAGCGCGTGTTCCAGACGCTGCGCGAGCTCGCCGAGCAATACGCCGTCCCCGCTGACAGCTGAAGTGACAGCTGAAGACGCCCTATACCGTTCGAGATGGATGAGAGAATCAAGAATCTCGACAGTGAGGGAGTGATGGGGATGGCAGGCAAACCATTGACGGTCCGCCCGCTGCCACTGCATCTAGCAGTTCCGCTGTACGTGGTGTGGGCGGCGGTGGCCTTCAGTGACGCCACGGGTGAGCAATTGGGTGAGGGTACGCAAAAGGGGATCCGCTGGGCACTCTTCTCGACGTTGGCCACCCACGTCGGCGAGGCCATGCTGATCTCGCGGCGCGTCAGCGAGTTGGGCTACCCCGACCAATCGCGGAAGTGGGCGTTGTCCACCGTGCTGTGGGGGTTTTCCAACTTCCGGCGGGTGGGCCGCCTGCCCAGGGCCGTGGAAGCGTCCTGACCGGGTACCCTGCGCTCATGACCGACGACGCCGAGTCCGATGACCTCTACCCGACGGGAACGTCGCCCGTGACCTTGTTCGCGCGGTCGCAGGAGCAAGCGGTGAAGGTCGCCACCGATACGCTGCAGAAGATCCGCTCGATGGCCGGTAGCGCAGGCAGTCAGTTGTCGCCCGACGCAATGATGCAGCAGGTCGCCGAACTCAGCGGCGCCGTGACAAACCTCGCGGGCAGTGCCAGCGGCCTGGCCGGTGCCATCGCGGCGCCGCTGCAGGACGTGATCGTCGAGCAGCGCCGACTCGCCGAGGTGATTGCCAAGTTCGCCGAGGCGCAGTCTGAGTTGGCCGATATCGTTGCCGAATTCGCCCAACGCCAGGCTGCGACCGTTGCCGCGGTAGAACGAATCACCGATCCGGTGTTCGGATTCGTCGGGGCCAAGCAGTCGGAGAAGAAGAGCGCGACGAAGGCCGCGGAGAAAAAGAAGAAGTAGCGAGCGCTGCGACGTCCGATGCAACCGGAGGCCAACCCCGACCGGAGGTCGGCAATGTCATAGTGGGGCGACCGGGGCTCGAACCCGGGACCTACGGATTATGAGTCCGCGGCTCTAACCGACTGAGCTATCGCCCCTTCGGGAGTGAAGGTTACCGTCCGCCGTCGCAGGGGTCCGAGGAGGCATCAGGGCCACACATCCGCTACAACTCCTCACGACGGCTACCGTCGCAACGGTAGCTGTTGTGAATTGCGGTAGCGGTTATGGCCGGATCTAGTCGTCGAGGCCGGCTTGCTCCAGAATCTGGGCGCGCAATTGCTGGAATTGCGCCTCGTCGACGATCCCGGCGTCGCGCAGTTTACCGAGCTTCTCCAGGCGCTCCACCGGATCGCGGTTGGACTGTGTCGCATATACCGAGGCGTTGGGCGTCAGCATCTCGGGCGGCATCCCGGCAGGCGCACCTGACACGCCTCCCGAGCCTGAAACGTGGACTTGGGCGCCGGGAAACATCCGCATGATCTGTGATAGGGCGTCATTTCCCCCGGACGTCGCACCTCCGGGCGGCGCAGCCGTGGGGGATGTGCCGGGTGGGGGAGTGACACCCTGGTTGAGATGCTCGACGATCCTGGCGGCCTGCGCACGACCGGCTTCCGCGCCGGTGGGGACCTCATCCCACAGCACTACGACGTTGCGGGTATCGCGCGGGTCGACGGCCACCGGCAACAACGATCCGGGGAAGGGCCACTTGGAGACCGGGCACGTCAGCTTG
The DNA here is from genome assembly GCA_964630585.1 of uncultured Gordonia sp. Lineage (GTDB taxonomy): Bacteria > Actinomycetota > Actinomycetes > Mycobacteriales > Mycobacteriaceae > Gordonia. Next base: position 2,341 of record CAZVVS010000329.1, on the reverse strand, counting down.
CTGTAGTCGGCCTGATACGCCGCCATGCCTGGGATCTCGACGACGAGGTTGGCCGACACGTTGCCCCACGTCGCATGTGGTGGCGGTGCGCTGGAGGAGATGACGCGGGCACTACCCCGGACCCATCCAGGGCCCGATTGTTCCTTGCCGAAAAGCTTGTCGAAGAAGCCCACCCGTCTGATGGTATTGCCTTGCCGACGATTCCGGCAGACGGGAACTCAGCGAAACGCAGCTACGACGTCGCCTCGCAGGCGATCCCGTCGCCATCACGGTCGAGCTTGCTCGAGTAGCCGTCTTCGCCCTCGCGGATCGGTGCTGCGCCGTCCTTGCGGGCTTCGGTGCAGTTCTTGTAGTACTTAACCGCGACCGATCCCGGCAGGGGGGCGGCGTGCGAGGGCGCTGCGAGTGCGATTGGCGCGAACCCGGCGGCGACGATGATTGCCGTGCCGAATCCTTTGGCGACGATGGTGGTCATGACGAACTCCGTTCTCCTCGGGTTGGCTGGCACCACGAGGCCGGTCCACGGTAACCCAGGTCTCACGTGCCGCGACCGACGGGTTTGACGTGCACGTAGAACTTCGGGAGCGAGCGGGCGATGAACTCGCCCAGCGTGACGCCGGCTCCAAGCGCACATCCGACGGCAACGGCGGTGGCCAACTCCTGTGCGCCTGCAGAAGCGTCCCCCGCCATCACCCCGTACATGCCGCGATAGATGGCCAGACCCGGCAGCAGTGGGGTGATACCGGCGACGGCGATGACCAACGGCGGGGTCAATGCCCGTCGGGCAGCTATGCCGCCGGCCAGGCCGACGAGCGTCGCTGCGACTGCGTAGCTGAAGACTGGGCCCAGATCGGTCAGGAACAGGGCGGCGGTGACGGCGGACCCCAGCGCTCCGGCAATGAATGCCGGCAGCAACGCGCGCCGCTCCGCATAGCTGGCGAACGCGAATGCGAGCGAGCCGATGCCACCGCCGATGACGCGGGAGGGCACGTCGGCCGGGGCGAATGGCGGAACGGTCGTCAGCGGAGGCAGGTGCGCGTTGAACAGTTCGACGAACCGGATCGACAGTGCGACGCCGACCATGATTCCGGCTGTCAGCACGACCACCTCGGTGACTCGCGCGGTCGCGGTGATCGGTGCCCCGGTGATGGCGTCCTGGACCGCGCCGACAAACGCCAGGCCCGACAGCAGCACGACGATTCCGGCCGCGATGATCTGTGGCGGGTAGAAGCCGAGGTGGGTGTCTTCGAGGAGGGTGTACAACAGTGCCGCCGGGAGGACGGCGATGAAGCCACCCGTCAGTTGTTGGAAGAACGGTGGTGTGCCGATTCGTGCGAGCCGTCGGTTGACCGCGACGGCGGCGACGGTCGTGGCGAACGCGGTCAGCCATACGATCCACGTGCCGCCGAAGAGGATGCCGATGCCGAATGCCATCACGCCCCAGCCCATGGTTGCCATCCAATGCGGATACGGATGCGGCGACTCATCGATCTCATCGGCGATGGCGTGTGCGGTGACTGCTGAGATGGAGGTCCGCCGGATCTGGCGCACCAGGCGGTCGATCTGCGCGAGTCGGGTGAAGTCCAGCGACCGGTAGTAAACCGATCGCGACACGGTGATCGGTGGCAGAGTGCGGCCTCGACGGGCACAGATCAGCACGGTGTTGTACGTGACGTCGACGTCGACGTCCTCGAGCCCGTAGATGCCGGCTACCAGCTCGACCTGATTGCGGGTGTCGATAGCGCCGGTGCCGGCGTCGAGCAGTGCCGCCCCGATCTTCGCAGCCAAGTCGAGAATCTCGGTGATGGCGTTCTCGTCGCGCAAGTCGATCGGCTTGCGCGGGGCGAGGACGATGCTGCCGGGCTCGATCGTATCGATGGTCGCGGGCATGAAGGACAGGAGACGATGCAGGCCGCGACGGACGGAGTCGAGCATGTGGCGACTGTATACCGCCCACCCTGGGCGTGGCCGCAGGTCTCCCCGGGTGTCAGGGTAGGCGGGTGAACCCGGCGAGCAGAGCTGCAGCGGCCGTCTCGAACCGCGTGAGATCGGTGTGGGGCCGGGCGAGGAGCATGGCGCCTTCGAGACCGCTGACGATCGTCGCGGCGGCGTCGCCGGTCGCGCCGGTGACGTGGACTGTGCCGTCGGTGATCCCGCGGTCGAGGACGGTGGTGAGCCACGCTTCGTTGGCCGCGAAGAAGGCGAGAACCGAGGCTTGCATCGGCTCGGGCAGGGTCGTGTATTCAGCGGCGAGCATGCCGCACAGGCACATCCGGTGCTCCCGGAGGACGGCGAGGTAGAGGTTGGCGTACCCGGCGAGGGTGGCCGGTGCGCTCAGCCC
>CAZVVS010000328.1:0-5852 GCA_964630585.1 uncultured Gordonia sp. | reverse complement strand
GCTCGGCGTCAGGGGAGGCGCGTAGCCGCCAGGATGTCGACCGGCTGGCCGAAGAACTGCGCCGATGAGGCGGCGCGTTTGAAGTACAGCTGGATGTCGTGCTCCCAGGTGATGCCGATGCCGCCGTGCAGCTGGATCGCCTCACCGGTCACGCGTCCGAACGCTTCCGAGCAGTAGACGTGCGCGGCGGCCGCCAGCTCGGCGCCCTCGGACGTCCCGATCGCCTCGACCGCCGCGTAGGCGATGGAGCGCGACGTCTCGACGTCGGCGTACATGTCGGCCATACGGTGCTTGAGTGCCTGGAACGAGCCGATCACCCGGCCGAACTGCTTGCGCTCCTTGGTGTATTCGACTGTCATCCGCAGTGCGGCGCCGGCGGCACCGACCTGCTCGACGGCAAGCAGTGCCCACGTCAGGTCGCGCACGCGGGCGACGAGGTCGTCGGGGGCACCGATCGCCGTCGCCGACACGTCGGTGAACGACACCTCTGAGAGCGGTCGGGTCGGGTCCATGGTGGCGACTGGGCGGATCTCGACGCCGGGTGCATCGGCGGATACGTGGTGCAGCGTCACCACCGGTCCACCGCCGGCCAGAACGACCAGATCGGTGGCCGCCTCGGCATCGGTCACGTAGTGCGCGGTGCCGTTGAGGATTCCGCCGTCGGCGGTGACCCTCGGTGTGTCCCAGGAGTGTTCGCCCGCCGCGCACAGCGTCGCGATCCGTTCGCCACTGGCGAGCTCTTCGATAAGCGCCGACGGCCCGTCGTCGGAGCCGCTTTGCTCGACCGCGACGAGGAGTGTTCCGGTCGCCAGGACGGCCGACGAGAACAGGGGGACCGGTGCCAGTGCCGCGCCGATTTCCTCGACGACGGCGGCTAATCCGGTCCAGCCCGCGCCGACGCCGCCAAGTTCCTCCGGGATGGCCAGTGCCGGGGCGCCGATCTCGGTGAGTCCCTCCCACAACCGCTCGTCGGTGCGACGGTCAGACGCGAAGGCCGCGCGCACGGCTTCGCTGCCGCTGCGGCGCCCCAACAGGTCGGCCACCGATTCGCGCAGCGCGACGAGGTCCTCCGCGGAAATGGTGTCGGTGCTCATCGCAGGGTCTCCAGGATCCGCTGTCGGTGCGAAGCCGCCGTGCCCCATGCGCTCTGCAGCGCCTGCGTCTTGGTCAAGTACAGCGAGAGGTCGTGTTCAACGGTGTAGCCGATCGCTCCCAGCACCTGCAGGGATCGGCGAGCGGCCAGATAGGCGGCGTCTCCGGCGGCAACTTTGGCAGCGGACACCTCGCGGTCGGTGTCCACGCCATCGGGAACCTGACCATCGAGTGCAAGGGCGGCGCCGTGCACGAGCGGCCGGGCCATCTCCAGGGCGATGGCCACGTCGGCGAGGTGGTGCTTGACCGCCTGGAAGGAACCGATCGCGCGCCCGAACTGCTCGCGGGTCTTGGCGTACTCGGCGGCAAGGTCCAGCATCGTCGCGCCCAGGCCCAACAGTTGTGCCGCCGTCGCGAGCGCGCCGTAGTTGAGCACCTCGTCGGCATCGGCGGAACCCAGTGCCGTGCCGGTCGTGACGTCGGCGACGGTGCGCGACGGATCCACGGTGGCCTGTGCTTGCTCGGCCGTTCCGATGCCCAGCTCCCCGTCGACGAGGGTGTAGACGGTCGCGGCGACCGGGTCGGCGGCGCGTGGCTGCCAGTCTCCGACGGCGATCGTGGCGAGAGAGCCTTCCGCCAAGGAGGCGAGCTCGGCGCCGCGTCCGGCGGAGCGCAGGGCGACCGGTACGGCGGCCAGCGTTTCGGCCACCGGTCCGGGAACCGCGTGGCGGCCCAATGCCTCGGCGGCGATGGTCATTTCGATCGCACCGGCCCCGGCACCGCCGTGCTCGTCGTCGACGAGGAGCCCGGTGATACCCAGCTCGGCGAGCGACGACCAGAGTTTCAGCCCGGGCGCGGTATCGCCGTCGGCCCAGGCCCGGTTGGCGGCGACGGCGTCGAGTCGGGCGGCCAGGCCGTCGATGGTGTCGGCAAGGCCGACGTGCTCGTCGTCGAGCAGGAACTCCATGTCAGCGGTCCCCTCGGGGCAGGCCGAGTAGTCGCTCGGCGATGACGTTGCGTTGGATCTCGTTGGTACCCGCGTAGATCGGGCCCGAAAGGGAGAAGAGGTAGCCGTCGGTCCAGCCGTCGGCCAGCTCGGCGTCGGCCCCCTGCAGCCCCAGGGCGGTCTCATGGGCAGCGATGTCCCACTGCGACCAGAACACTTTGTTGATTGATGACTCCAGGCCGAGCTGGCCGCCCGCGGCGAGTCGGCTGACCGTCGCGTAGGTGGACAGCTCGTAGGCGCGTGCGCCGATCCAGGCATCGACGACTCCCTGGTCGGTCGAGGCCGTCGGCGGGGTGTCCGAAGCCCGGCTGCGCCAGAGGTCGATGAGCCGGTCCGTCGTGGCCAGGAAGCGGCCGGGGGAGCGCAGCGAGAGTCCGCGCTCGTTGGCCGCCGTGCTCATCGCGACCTTCCAGCCGTTGTTGACCTCGCCGATGACGCCGGAGTTCGCCGGATCGGCCGGGTCGTCGGGGACGAAGACGTCCTCCAAGAACAACTCGGCGAAGCCGGGCTCGCCGTCGAGCTGGGCGATCGGCCGTACCGTCACGCCGGGTGCCCGCAGGTCGAACATGAAGTACGTCAGACCGCGGTGTTTCTGCGCCTCCTTATCAGAGCGGAACAGGCCGAAGCCCCAATCGGCGAACGATGATCGCGAGCTCCACGTCTTCTGCCCGTTCAGCAGCCAGCCGCCCTCGGTGCGCGTGGCGGTCGAGCGCAGCGACGCCAGGTCGGAGCCGGCCTCGGGTTCGCTCCACGCCTGGCCCCAGATGTCATCGGCGCGGGCCATGCGCGGCATGATCCGGTCCAGCTGCGCGGAGGATGCATGCTCGAACAGCGTGGGCGCCAACAGGAAAATGCCGTTCTGGCTGACGCGTCCGGGCGCTCCGGAGCGGTAGTACTCCTCCTCGAAGATCACCCAGTGCAGCAGCGGGACGTCGCGACCGCCGTACTCGACGGGCCAGCTGACCACCGACATGGAATCGGCGGCCATCTCCGCCTCCCATGCGCGATGGGCCTCGAAGCCCTCAGCGGTGTCCATCGAGGGAAGTGGTTGAGCGGGAACATGATCGGCCAGCCAGGTGCGCACCTCGGTGCGAAAGGCCTGAGCCTCGTCGTCGAAGAGGAGATCCATGATCAGCCCTTCTTCTCGGCGGATGGGGTGGCCGACTCATTGGCCCCGCTCGCTGCGCTCCCGGCGGCCGACGACTTCATCGACTTCGCATCCATCCCGCCCAGCGAGTCGCCCCCGCCCTCGGCGTTGGCGGCGTGCGCGTAGTGGTGCCAGCCGAAGACCGAGTCCATCGCGTTGCGCATCCCCATCTGGTCCTCGCAGATGTTGACCGCCTTCTTCGACAGGAACAGACCCTGCATCGGCATGGCGATGATCTGCTCGGCGATCGAGGTGACCTTGGCCTCGAGGTCGTCGCGCCCGACGACGTGGTTGACCATGCCCCAGTCGAGGGCCTGGGCGGCGGTGAAGCGCTCGCCGGTGAACAGGATCTCCTTGGCGCGGCGCGGGCCCAGGACGAAGGCGTGGGCGAAGTATTCGACGCCGGGGATGCCCATGCGGGCTACCGGATCGGAGAAGAAGGCGTCGTCGGAGGCCACGATGAAGTCGCAGCTCCAGGCGAGCATCAGGCCCCCGGCGATGCAGGCGCCGTGGACCTGGGCGATGACCGGCTTGGGGATGTCGCGCCACCGGCGACACATGCCCATGTAGACCTCGGTCTCGCGCGCCAGGCGCTGGTCGGCGGTCATCGGTGTTTCCGCGCTACCTCCAGGTGTGGTGTGGTCCCAGTGCAGCGTCGCGGCGTTGTCGTAGTAGACGTGGAAGTCGCGCTCGGGGGTGCCGATGTCGTGACCGGCGCTGAAGTGCTTGCCGTTGGCGCGCAGGACGATGGCCTTGACCGCCGGGTCGTCGACTGCCTTGCGGAACGCGGAGTCCAGCGAATACGTCATCACCGAATTCTGGGCGTTGCGGAAATCGGGCCGGTTCAGCGTGACATAGGCGAGCGCTCCGTCGAGTGCGGTTTCGTAGGCGATCGGTGCCGAGTCGGGAGTCAATTCAGCGGGGCTCAGCGGCGGTGGGATCACGGCGTCACTCATGCTGTCCAGACTAACCTAGCAAGTGCTTGGTTGGTAGCGGTGGGTGACAGCGGCTGCCGATACGGGCAAAGTGGAGGTATGTGGAAAGCGCTCGCCTTCATCGCCCTGGGCATCGTGGCTTTGATGTTCCTGTACCCGCTGATCAAGGGCCTGATCTGGATCGGGATCGTCCTGCTGGCTTTGTACGGGGCCTTCGCGCTGTTCGTCGACGCCAAGACGAAGACGCCGCCGCGGTAGTCGTACGTTCGAAACGTGCTCGGTCGACCTGTCGGGTTTCTGTGTACCCTTCGTCGTCATGTGGACCACGTCACGGAATGCGCTCGGCCTTCTCGTTGGAATCCTGGGATTCCTCCTGTTCGCGGGCGGAGTCATCTATGGCTTCGTCGCACTCACCCAGTTGTCCGAGCAGCGTGAGACGACGACTGGGTGCCGCATCTCGGGCACGGAGACAATCTGCACGAGGCAGGCGGAAGGCCGGCCGAATCGGCTTGTCGAAGCCAAGCAGGCCCGTGTCATCCTCGCGTCTGGCCTGATGGTCTCGGGTGCGGTCCTGCTCGGGGCCGGCGTGGTCGCGGGTCGCCCTCAGTCCGTTTACTCGCCGGTGCAGTCACCATCGGGCGCGGTGCCCGTCGGTCCATTTGTCGACCCGCGCCAGCCCGGTTTCGCGCGGCACCCCCAAGCCTGATTCACCTACTGCCGATTGGCGCGGAACGGTTCCACGGTCAGTGACGGTTCGCGGTGCAGGTGCACCGTGAGATAGCCCAAGCCGTCGTTGCCCGCGGTGAACGAGCGTGTCGAGAACCGCGGCAGCCACACCAGGTCGCCCGCGGCGACGCCGAACCCGCCACCTTCGGTGCCCACCACCCCCGAGCCGGCAACCACATGGACCAGCACGTCGACCTCGCCGCCGGTGTGCTCGGCGATCGCTCCACCCGGCGGGAGGCGGATGAGATTGGCGTCGAGGTGTCGGTTTTCGAGGTCGAGCTTCCAGGCGACCCGTGATGCGTCCCCGGACGCCGCCGCCCGGTCCGTGCTGCCGAGCTTGCGAGGGACTTCGGCCATGGGTGAAGCGTAGCCCTGCGGAGACCTGCTCCGTGTGCATGCACCGGCGTGATAATCACGGAGGTGGCAGCCCACGGGGCAAATCTCAGCAGTTGCGACGCCACCGCAGTCCCACCAATTCGGTGACAATCGGGAACGCCGTCCCCCGGGACATCCCGGTGTCGCGCACAATATCGGCGAGGGCGTCGAATACTCGACGTGTCAAGAGAAGGCGGCGGCGTGAGTGAAACCAGGTACGAGCTGACCCACCTGCAGGCCCTCGAGGCCGAGTCGGTGCATATATTCCGCGAGGTCGCGGCGACCTTCAGCAACCCCGGCATGCTGTTCTCCGGCGGCAAGGACTCGGTCGTGATGTACGCCGTGGCCCGCAAGGCCTTCTGGCCGGCGCCGCCGCCCTTCACGCTGATGCACGTCGACACCGGGCACAACTTCGACGAGGTCATCGAGTTCCGCGACCGACTCGTCGAGCAGACCGGCGCGCGGCTGGTCGTGAGCCACGTGCAGGACGACATCGATGCCGGCCGCGTCGTCGAGCAGACCGGCCCGGGCACCAGCCGCAACCGACTGCAGACTGCGGCATTGCTGCGTG
>CAZVVS010000327.1:0-5881 GCA_964630585.1 uncultured Gordonia sp. | reverse complement strand
ACGATGTGGGCTCGTCGTCGCCGAGCTGGAGGAACAGCGGCCATCCGTCCCCGTCGCCTCCTAGGTGAAGGGTGACGCTGTGCTCGCACGCCGGCCGATCGCGATGCGGCTCGAGGGCCTGGCCCTCCTTGTAAAGGCGGATGAACGAGTAGGTCGGTGCAAGCCGGAGGCCCAGGAGGTCACCGACACTCGGCCCGACGACCTCGAGAAGTGTCTCGAACGCTGGGTCTGCATAGCCCACGGAGGACCCCAGGACCTGGGCTTGGTCCTCACCCAGGCGCCCGAGACGTTCTGACAGCAGGACATAGCGGGCAAGGAAGATCGCCAGTTCCTGGGGAACGAGGCCGGTGAGGTGGACAAAGCCGTGGCGGTCGTAGTGTCGCCGGGCTTGCTCGTGATCAGGTGGGGTCACGGTCGGCCCACCGGACATCAAGGACGCCTCCTCGGGCGAGACTGCGAAGGCTTCGAACCACACACGAAGGATCGCGGTTCGGGCAGCAATCAACGAGTGAGTCGGCGTCCGTGCCATCGTCGGCCAGAACCCGGGCTAGGAGCTCGGCGTGTCCAGCCTCGATGGAGATGACCTGCTCAGCAACGCAGATAGCGACCTCGTCGGCCTTGTCCGCAAACGGGGGAGTGGCACCAAAGGGCAGGGCGACCACCACACCTCGTGGCTCGTGGTTCAAGAGATGGACGGTGGCCTCCAACGACGAGTTCGGCCGGGTTGGCACCTGCGACCTGAAGAGGCCGATGGCGTGCGCCTGGAACGTTGTGTCGAATGCAGCGGCGAACGCTCGCACGTGGATGGCAGCCTCGGCGGCCGAGCACAGCGCTTCGGATCCGCCGGCGAACTGACTCGCGCCGATCCCGAGGATGTCACGACCAGTGCAACGGCTCATGCCGATGGTGAGGTGGGTTGACAGTTCTGGTGTGGCTCGAGTCCGATGACCCCATCCACGAGGGATGAACAACGCCGATCCCGGCTCGAGGATCCCGGACCACATGACCTCGTCGGAAACGGCGCCGGTCTCGATGAGCCCGGGCAGAGCGCTGAGCGCCGTCGGGGCGAGTATCTCCCAGTACTTGGTCCCAGCAAGCTGCAGGATCACCACATCGTGGTCATCCCAGTGCCCGCCGAAGCCCTCGGCTCCTGCTGCACTCATGTAACAGTTGATGCCCACCCGTGTTTCGAAGACGCGCTCGAAGTCGCGTGCGAGGCCGGCCAACGAGGGTGTGAGCTGATCGATCTGATTCAGGATCGCGGTCCGCTCCTTGGTGATCAGATCAGAGACCACGCCAACCCGAGCCCGGTGTACGGCCGTTGCGACCGTTGGAATGGTGAGCGTTCGCGGGAGCTCCGTCTGACCCGTCTGGCCGCTGGACGCAAATGTCATCCGTGGCGGCTCGAGGCTCTGGAACCGCATGATCTGCCCGATCTCATCCAGCAACCCCAGACCTTCCAGCTGCGCCGGATCGACGGTCAAGAGCTGCGCGCTGTTCGCGTCGAGGTTGGCGGGGAGCAGCTCGAATTTGAAGCCACCGAACAGCCGCGACAGGCGTCGGATCGAGACTTCGCGCTCAGCACCGAGCGCAGCAACGATCGTGCGTTCCGCTTCGGAGCGGGCCGAGAGGACCAGCCGGTGTCCGTCGATCGACTCGACGTGGGCGACGCCCCCGCACTCGATGAGGTCGACTCTGTTGATCGGAAGGGTCAGCACCGTCTGCCGTAATCCGGTCGGATTCAGGGATTGCACTTAATGACGATGGTCAGATCCGAGCCCTGTTGGGTGCCGGTTGGACTGGTCCCCTTGTACGAGAAATTGGCACCAGTTGGAGTTGGGGTGATACCAGCGGGGGAGTTGTTCTGGGTGTAGGGCGCTGGACCCGGACCGAAGAATGCGCCGGGTCCCCGGATGGCCCCGTTGACCGAGAAGATCGAGCAGGAGTTGAACGGTGGGTCGAGTGACCAGTTGACAGAGCCAGAGAACGTTCCGGTTCCGTCGGCGAAACCGCCCCAGGTAAAGGTGACGGATTCGCTGGTAGGGGCAGGCGAGAGGGGTGCTGATGTTGTCCCCTGCACCTTCGGGCCGGCGCCGTTCGGGCCGTAGGATCCGAAGTTGGCGTACATCGAAACCGGACCGGTGTTGCCGCCGGAGCAGCCGGATGTCCTGGTGCCCCAGCAGTCGGCGGACCCGAGGGGCGGCGCATCGACCCAGCCGACCCGCCAAGTGTAGGTGAACCCCTGCGGGAGCGTCCCGGCCGACGCATAGTCCGGCAACAGCGACAGACCCTCGATGCGAGGCGCGGACCAGACGGCACCGGCAGCAGCGGCGGCCACAGCAGCCTTCTTGAGGGCTCGCCGGCGGGAGAGCACGGGGTCATCAGCCAACTCCGTCTCGATGTCGGACTCGATACCCGCGAGTCGAGCGGTCTCGTTCTCCTCGCCTTGGTCCATGGGGTGCCCTCCAGCGACTTGCGTCGGCGCCGACTTGGGTCAACGATACCCCACGGATGTTGGAGACCCAGGGCGCAGCGCGTTGTCTGAACCCATGAGCACGACCTCGATCGTCGCTCACGCGCCGCGTGGGGCACACCAACTGGTCGCTCCGTTGGATCCCGACGCCTCGGGTGAGGAGCGACGCCTTCTGGATGCTTGCGATCGTGCGCGCACCACAGCTGCGTGCCGAACAGAGCAAGCGCTCGGGCGCCCAGCGGTCGACGCTTGTGGGGCCGCCATCGCCTTCCCTTCCGTTGTGGTCGTCGAGGGAGACACCCTCGGGGTTGGGGGGTGGAAGAGGCACCGATCCTCCTGGCTGCGCGTCGCTGTACCCGCAGAGGCGTGGATTCGCGTGGTGCCCCCTGCGGGCGATGCCTTTCGCCCAGTCTCGGGCTCGCTCGTCGTCGATCACGATGTTCCCATGGTGGATACGGTGCGACTCGACGCCTTCGTGGCCGACGGCGGTCAAGTCCAACTCAGCCGCCTTGACCTTCTTGATCCCGACACCGGTGCTGTCTGCCGTGAGTTGCAGCGGCTGTTCGCATGTCGTGTCACTGCTTCGCTGTCGCTCACGGCTGGAACGGTCGTCCAACCTATGACTGAGTCTTCGGCTCAGTTGCTGCACCTTTTCGCCACGAGGACCCGTGTGACGGTCTTCCCGCCTCCTGACGCAGCGGCTCACGAGCCTCCCGTCATCGACGTGGCTTCGAGTGAGGGTCTAGTAGTACCGCCCCGCTGGAGGCTCCGCATCGATGAACCAGGAGTTCATGCGTTCGTGACCATTGCCGTCGAACGCCCTGTCGTTGAGGACCTTCTCCGCATCGCTCACGATAGGTCGCTCTACTGGCCAGTCTTCCGTGCGGATGCCCCTGTCGACCTCGACAAGCCCGTTGCATCCTACGGCGGCTCTCTCTTCGACGAGCCGGACTCGTTCTCGCGATCCGTCGACTCGCTGGCGAGTGGGGGGTTGTGGGAGCAGTTGTGGGCCACCACCTCAGCGTCCCTGTCGCGGCAGGCGCCGCTTGACGCGAGGGCTGCCAGGAATGCGGCGGACGCGCTCTACCGGTACTGCCTTGGAGGCTTCCCCGGCGTGATGAAGCGGGACGACTCCAAGACCCTGACGCTGGCCGGCGCACAATCAGCAGCTTGCATCGACCGCCGAGCCGTCATGGTGCTTGCCGTGGTCATCGAACGAGAGACGGTCACCATCGCCGAGCTGGCGGCGGCGTTTCCGAACGAGGCCACCGAGTTCACAACCCAGGCGCTCCTCGCGTTTGTGGACCTCGGATGGGTCGAGCCGTGCGGCCGAACAAGTGCCCTCGACCAGCGTCCCTGATGTGATGCTCGATTATCGAGACGTGGTCCGGACACCGACCCGACGTGGGGGGCCCGTGACGTTCAGCGTGCGCTGCCCTCGAATGCTTGCATCGCAGGTAGAGGACCTGTTCTCCTCGTTCCCACTGGACCCAGGGCCATGTGCAGTGGAGATCCTCATCACACGGGACGAAGGAGCCGCTGGCTCGCAACCTGACTGGCAGGTCTGGTTCTCGGACTCGGGCCCGATGGGCGGGATCGGCACCGGAGAGCTCGGGGAACTGCTCCTTTCTCACCTCCGACGACGTTGGCTGGATGCCGACCACGTGGCGACGCATCTCCATGCGGCAGCTGCCGTGATTGAGCATCGAACGATTCTGCTTGCGGGCGGCTCGCATGCAGGCAAGTCATCGCTTATCGCCCGCGTTGGTGAGCGGGGCGGCGAGGTGCTGACCGATGAGATGGTCGCTATCGACCCCGATGCAGGTCAACTGGCTGGGTTCCCCCAGCCAGTGCTCCTGCGCCCCCCACTCATGACCGATATCGCCGACGCTGTTCAAAGCGAGTTGTTCACTGCAAGGGCGACCGTGCCGACGACAAGCGAAGCTGTTGAGGTCCCGCTTGGATCCCTGCGGATTGTCTGCTTCCCGGCATTCAGGGCCGCCGCTCCGACTCGGATTCAGGCGGTCGATCCGCCGACCGCGTTCCGAGCGTTGCTCGGGCACTCGCACGACGCGATCCGCGATCCGCTCCTGGCCGTCGCGTCACTCGCCGGCGTGGTGTGTCAGGCCTCCAGCTTCACGCTGGCCTTTGGTGACAGTGCAGAGGCGGCGGATCGGTTGCTCGATGCCATCGATGGTGTTGACCCCCCGGTTGCGGATACCCACAGCGACGAAGGCGTTCCCGTCATGGTCTCGTCGCCCGGTGTGGCCGAGGGTGTCATAGCTGTGGTGCTCGATGAGCGATTGACGTTCGTTGCGCCCCACACGCACAGGGTCCTCACCCTCGACCGGTGGGCAACCCACCTATGGCACGAGATGGTGGCAGAACGCGCTCGGCCGGACAGCATCTTCCCTGCTTCGTTCGCTGCGGGCCTCCTCGATGCAGGAATCCTGTGCTCCGGATGAGCAACACTGAGCCGAGGACGGCGTGGGTGCCGAGGCGGTGGTCATCAGGGAACGGCTCCCTTCAGCTCGTTCAGTTGGACCTCACGGCCCTGCGCGCGCCCTTCGTCGAGGCTGACTTCGACCGAGCATTGCAGGAAGGTGCTCCCACTCAGTGGGTCGCCGAGGACGACTGGCCAAAGTCTCTCGGGCCGGCGGTGATCGTGGTTCACCCGGGTCGATCGGGATCGACTCTCGTCTCCCGGGGTCTCGATGCATTGGGCGTGATCACATACCGAGAACCTCAGGGGTTTGTGGATTGGGTGCACGCCTCCGCGGCAGAGAGCGGCTCCGATCCCAGAGTGCGAGATGTCGGTCCCCGATTGGCGCAAGCGTTCGGAGCCGCTACGGATGCGCCAACAGCTATCAAGTTCTCCAGCATCGTGTCGCCACTCCTCGATTCGCTCGTGTCCGCTCTCTCGGCCACGTTGTTCGTGGCCATCGTCCGAGACGTCGAACAGGTCCTGCGATCGGTCCTCGCTTCGCCACCGTCGCACTCACAACTCCTGTACTCACCTCTCGTGGAGGTGGAGAGCTACTGGCCTGGAGCAATCGAGGCCCTGGCTGGGCGTCCTCTGACCCTGCCCCGGCTGGTCGCGCTCAGTTGGTCAGCGGCGGTGGACGCAATTGCGGCGATCCCCGCGAGCCGGCGAGTACTGATCGACTACGAGACCTTCGTCGTCGACCCCGTGGCGAGCTACCAGCTGATTCTCGAGCGCATCGGCTTGCCTCACCCAGAGCGATCGGCGCTTGATCGGCTGTTGGCGGTCTTTGGTACCCACTCGAAGCGCGGTGATCGGTACGGTTCTGATGCAGCGGGCTTGGACTTCTCGATTCCGGACTTCGTCACCGCCGACGTCGAGCGGATGACTACCGCATCAAGGGCGAGACTTGCTGAAGCGCGCCT
>CAZVVS010000326.1:0-5903 GCA_964630585.1 uncultured Gordonia sp. | reverse complement strand
GCAACGAGCACATCGTCGACCGCATCCACCCCAAGGACCCCGGCGACGGGCTGATCGTCGCCGGGGATGTCGCCGAGCGAGTCGACGACATCGCCGACGTGCTGCGACGACTGTCCGCGCGGTTCGAGAAGGTCGTCTGGGTCCCGGGCAACCACGAGCTGTACACGACTGCTAAGGACCCGCTGCAGATCCACGGCGTCGCGCGCTACGACTACCTCGTGCAGGCGGCGCGCGATCTCGGCGTCGTGACGCCGGAGGACATCTATCCGCAATTCGACCCGGGCAACGGCGGCGAACCGGTGCGCGTGGTCCCGATGTTCCTGCTCTACGACTACACCTTCCGTCCGGAGGGCACGACCAACGCCCTGCAGGCGCTGGCGGTCGCGCGCGAGCGCAACGTGGTGGCCACTGATGAGTTCTTGCTGTCGCCGGAGCCCTTCGGTACCCGCGACGCGTGGTCGCGGTCGCGGATCGCGAGCACCGCGGAACGACTCGACACGATCGACCCGGCGGAGAAGACCGTGTTGATCAACCATTGGCCGCTGCGGCGCGAACCCACCGAGATACTGATGTATCCGGAGTTCTCGCTGTGGTGCGGCAGCGAGCGGACTGCCGACTGGCACCTGCGCTACAACGCCGCCTGCTGCGTCTACGGGCACCTGCACATCCCGCGCACCACCTACTACGACGGCGTCCGCTTCGAGGAGGTCTCCGTCGGGTACCCGCGCGAGTGGAAGCGCCGCGGCCTGCCCGAGCCGTTGCTGCGGGCGATCATTCCGGACAGCACCCCGCACGACCTCGACGACCACGGCGCACGGTTCGAATTGCCGCCGGACTACCGGGAACGCGCAGAGGCGATGCGCCAGCGGCTCGAGGAGCGCCGCGCGCGCACGCAGAGCAGCCAGACGCCGGGCACACAGGAGGGACAATCGTGACCGAGGGCCCCAACGTCAGCCCCACGCCCCGCATCAGCACGACGACGATGATCAACCCGCTGCTACCGGCCGGAGTGGCGTCGGCGGAGAGCTTCGGCGACCCGGCCGGGCTGACGGCACTGCCCGCCGAGGAGTCGATCATCGGGCGGGCGGTGGAGAAGCGCCGCAAAGAGTTCATCACCGCCCGCAGCTGCGCCCGCGTCGCGCTGGGGGAATTGGGGATCGATCCGGTGCCGATCATGCGCGGCGAGAAGGACATGCCGCTGTGGCCCGACGGCATCGTCGGCTCGATCACGCACACCAACGGCTATCGCGCGGCCATCGTCGCCCACGGGCTCGCGGTCCGCTCGCTGGGCATCGACGCAGAGCCGCACGAACCACTGCCCGACGGGGTTCTCAACCTCACCAGCATCGCCGCGGAACGCGACGTCCTGGCCGCCCGGCCCGAGGGCCTGCACTGGGACCGGTTGCTGTTCTGTGCCAAGGAGACCACCTACAAGGCGTGGTTCCCGCTGACCCGGCGCTGGCTCGGGTTCGAGGACGCGCACATCACGTTCGAGCAGTCCGGGGAACTCGACGGCGGTGGGGCGCACGGGACGTTCACCTCGCGGATCCTCATCGACCCGGCGGCGGCCGACGGCGGGCCCCCGCTGCTGGAGCTGCCCGGCCGGTGGCTCATCGCACGCGGGTTCATCACCACCACGATCGCGCTGCGGTGATCGGATACTGATGGCCGAACACGCCCACCTCGACAATGCGGGAATCGTCGTCGTCGACAAACCCGCCGGGATCACCAGCCACGATGTGGTCAGCAAGTGCCGCAAGGCGTTCAACACGCGCCGCGTAGGGCACGCCGGCACCCTCGACCCGATGGCCACCGGCGTGCTGGTCGTCGGGATCGAGCGGGCCACCAAGCTGCTCGGCCTGCTGTCACTGACGACGAAGTCCTATACCGCCACGATCCGGCTCGGCGTCGCCACCGACACCGACGACGCGCAGGGCACAGTCGTGCGCACGGTGCCCGCCTCCGGGGTGCGCGACGACGAGATCGACGCCGTCATCGCCACCCTGACCGGCGACATCGAGCAGGTCCCGGCGACCGTCTCGGCGATCAAGGTCGACGGCCGCCGGGCCCACGCTTTGGCCCGCGACGGCGAGGAGTTCGAGTTGGCGGCCCGCGCGGTCACCGTGTCGCGATTCGACGTTCTTCAGACGCGGCGCAGCGGCGAGACCATCGACCTCGACGTCGAGGTCGACTGCTCGTCGGGGACCTACATCCGCGCCCTGGCGCGCGACCTGGGTGCGACGCTGGGCGTCGGCGGGCACCTCACCGCACTGCGCCGTACCGCCGTCGGGCCGTTCACGCTGGACCACGCGCGCCCGCTGGCCGACTTGGAGGCCGCGCCGGAACTGAGCCTGCACATCGACGAGGCCGCGCTACTGGCCTTCGGCCATCGGCGGATCACCGACGACGAGGCGGAGGGCATCAGCCAGGGCCGATGGCTCGAGCCGATCGGTTTGAAGGATGTCTACGTCGTCATCGATGAGTCCGACCGTCCGATCGCCCTGGTCCGGGAGAAGGGCCGTCGGGCCAGTTCGGTGATGGTGGTGCGCCCGGCGACGCTGCGGTGACGCCGACGACCTAGGCTGTCCCCATGACTTCCGACGCGCCCGAGGCGGACCGCTCCCACGACCTGAACGTCCTGTTGGAGCTCCTCGACGTCGAGCAGCGCGACGACGATGTCTTCATCGGCCAGCACCCCGAGCAGAAGACGGCCCGCACCTTCGGTGGTCAGCTCCTCGGTCAGGGCATCGTGGCGGCCACCCGCACGCTGACCCGCGGCAATCCGCCGGTGCACGCGCTGCACGCCCACTTCATCCGCGGCGGCGCCGTCGACAAGCCGATGGAGTACCACGTGCAGCGCTACCGTGACGGCAAGTCGTTCGCGAACCGCCAGGTCACGGCGCGTCAGGACGGCGAGGACATCTTCACGATGCTCGTCGCGTACCAGGACAACACCGCCGGTCTTGAGCACGCCATCGCCAGTCCGACCGTGCCGTACCCGGAGGAGCTGCCCGAGCTCGGCGAGCACTTCAAGGGCTACGAGGACACCATCGCCCTGTTCGTCAATGCGCTGCACCCCATCGACATCCGCTTCGCCAACGATCCCACGTGGAAAGTCCGCGAAGCGGGGGAGAAGCTGCTTCGCAACCGCGTGTGGATGCGCGCCGACGGGACGCTGCCCGACGATCAGATCTGGCACGTCGCGGCCATGTGCTACGCCAGCGACACCACGGTGCTCGACTCGATCATCACCACCCACGGCCTGTCCTGGGGCATCGACCGGCTCTTCGCCGCGACCGTCAACCACTCGATGTGGTTCCACCGTGAATTCCGCTTCGACGAGTGGATGCTCTACGCGACGGAGTCACCGGTCGCCGCCGGGTCCCGCGGCATCGGCTCGGGCCGCTTCTTCACCCTCGACGGCACCCTGGCGACGTCGGTCGTGCAGGAGGCGTTGATCAAGTACTTCCCGCCCAAGGGCTGACCCGCCCGACTGCCCTAGGATTCGCTACGTGGAGCCGCACGACATTTCCAACCACCCGCCGCAGCAGACGCTGCCGCAGCAGCAGACACTGCCAACGCCGCCGAGCGCCCCGTCGCCGCCGCAGCTGTGGCTCGGCCCGGGCCCCTATCTGGCCCGCCGTACGTGGCAGCAGAAGACGCGTACCCTGATCACTGCTCTGACCGGGTTGAGCGGTGTGCTGTGGATCATCGTCGCCTTCCTCGCCATCGCGCTGGGCGCACTGGTCACCGCCGCTGCGAAGGACGACACTTTCGACGGCAAGGGCGAGGTGACGGTGAGTTGTTCGACTGGCGACGCGGCCGACGGTGCGGTCGTGCCGGGGACGAAGGTCGTCGCGTGGACCGATAACAGTGACGACGTGTTGCACACCACCCTCGGTCAGGTCGAGAAGGTCGCCGAGGAGAACCAGGGCTCCAAGATGAAGACTGTCCGCTGCCACCTGCCGTTCACCCTTCCGGGGGTGCGGCGCGACGCTGCCGGGTACAACATCCGGATCGGTGACACCGCGACCCAGTTCTTGACGTCGCGGGCGCTCAAGGACGGCGCGATCGTCCCGATCGTCATCGGTGGTGACCGGTGACCACCGGAAGCCTCGACTGGGGCAATGAGATGGTCAAGACGGTCGTCTGGACGGTGTGGGTCTCCGCGGCGTCGTTGGCCGGACTGGTCGTGGTGGGGGCGCTGCTGGCGCGCTACACCAAGTGGGGCAGGCAGTACTGGCGCGTGACCGGCGGCTTCTTCACCGACCGCAAGATCGCGCCGATGACGTGGCTGCTGGTCGTGATCCTGCTGTTGCTCGCGATCTTCGGCGTGCGCCTCAACGTGCTGTTCACCTACCAGGGCCTGGACATGTACAACGCCATCCAGGACGGCGCGTCGGCGCTGGGCAAGCCGGAGTCGGACCCGGCGCGCGCCGGGGCGATCGCGGTGGCCAAGGACGCGTTCTGGAAGTCGATGGCGATCTTCGCGCTGCTCGCCACCATCCACGTTGTTCGCACGCTGGTCGAGCTGTGGTTCGGTGCCGCCTTCAGCGTGAAGATGCGCACATGGCTGACCGAGAACGTGACCGACGACTGGCTGGCCGACCGCGCGTTCTACCGCAACCGCTTCGTGCCCATCGAGGACAGCGGCGGAGAACTCACCGCCGGCGTGGACAACCCCGACCAGCGCATCGAGGCCGACATCACCACGCTGGTGACGTGGACGCGACAGTTCGTCTTCAGCAGTGGCGGATCGGCGACCGGCGGCATCATCCCGGCGATCGTCACGATGGTGACCTTCACGATCATGCTGTGGGGTCTGTCGGGCCCGATGGTGATCTTCGGATTCCACCTCGGCCACGCGATGGTCTACCTACTGATGATGTTCGTCTTCTTGGCCTCGGTCGTCGCGTTCTGGATCGGGCGGCCGTTGATCCGGCTGAACTTCCTGCGTGAGCGCCTCACCGCGAACTTCCGTTTCGCCTTGGTGCGCGTGCGCGAGAATGCGGAGAACATCGCCCTGTACTCGGGCGAGGAGGTCGAACACCGCGGCCTGATGGACCGCTTCGACCAGGTCATCAAGAACTACTGGAACATCATCAACCGGACGCTGTTGTTCTCCGGCTGGAACCTGACGGTCAGCCAGACCTCGGTGGTCCTGCCGTTCCTCGTGCAGGCGAACCGCTTCTTCGCGGGCAGCGTCAGCTTCGGTCAGCTCAACCAGACGGCGTCGGCGTTCGGCAACCTCAGCGATGCACTTTCGTTCTTCCGACTCATGTACGACGACTTCACCGCGTTTCGCGCCTCGATCATCCGACTCGACGGGTTGCAGGACGCCGACGGGAAGGCGCGACACCTGCCGACGATCGCGACGGCCGACGGTGTCGACGTGGGACTCGATGAGGTGCAGATCCGCAAGCCCGACGGCGAGATCCTCGTCGACGATCTGTCCCTGCGTCTGGTCCCGGGCGAGGCGCTGGTCGTGAAGGGCCGCTCGGGCAGCGGCAAGACGACGCTGTTCCGCGGGCTGTCGGGGCTGTGGCCCTATTCGGAGGGCAGGTTCACCCGGCCGCCGGGCACCGACACGCTGTTCCTCTCGCAGGTGCCCTACCTGCCGCTGGCTGACCTGCGCTCGGTGCTGACGTACCCGGCGCCGCCGTCGGACTTCAGCGAGGAGGAACTGCACCAGATCCTCGTCGACGTGTCGTTGCCGCACCTGGTGGAGCGCCTCGACGAGGACGAATACTGGGCGAAGGTCCTCTCCCCGGGTGAGCAGCAGCGCGTGGCGTTTGCCCGCATCCTGTTGTCCCAGCCGAAGGTCGTGTTCCTCGACGAGGCGACCTCGGCCGTCGACGAGGGGCTCGAGTACTCGCTGTACAAGCTGATCCGGACACGGCTGC
>CAZVVS010000325.1:0-5909 GCA_964630585.1 uncultured Gordonia sp. | reverse complement strand
AGAAGGACACCTTCGCCGAGGGCGCAGCCATGGGCATCAACTTCCAGACCGCGATCTTCGCGCTCAAACTGCGCGCGCACACCGCGCCCGGCGAGGTCGTGGCCGTGCTCGGCGCCGCCGGCGGCGTCGGTGCGGCGTCCATCCGCGTCGCCAAGGAGATGGGGGCCAAGGTCATCGCGGTCGTGCACCGAAAGGGCGCCGAGCAGATGCTGCGCGACGCCGGTGCCGACGAAGTAGTGCAGCTCGACGAGGGCTGGGGCCAGCGCGTGAAAGACCTCTCCGACGGCGGAGTCGACGTGCTGATCGATCCGGTCGGTGGCGAGGTGTTCGACGAGGCGCTGAGGACTGTCGCTCCCGACGGTCGCTACGTGATAATCGGCTTCGCGGCCGGCGGCATCCCGACCGTCAAGCTCAACCGCGTCCTATTCCGCAACATCGACATCGTCGGCGCGGCGTGGGGTGAGTACATCCGCACCCACCCGGATGTTCCCGCCATGCTGCACGACGAGCTGACGGAGATGATCGCCGACGGGATGCGCCCGCCGGTCGACGTGTCCTACACCCTCGCACAGCTGCCGCAGGCCCTGCAGGACCTGCACGACGGCAAGGTGCGCGGCAAGGCCGTCGTCGTCATCGGGGAGTAGCCGGTGAGCTCGCCCAAGCGTGCGTTGGTGATCGGCGGCGCGTCGGGTATCGGCCTGGCGACGGTGCGATCGCTGCGGCTGCAGGGTTACGAGGTCGTCGTCGCCGACGTGAACGCCGATGGTGCCCAGAAGGTGGCCGCCGAACTCGGCGACGGCGTGAGCACTCTGGCACTGGACGTGACCGACGAGGATTCCGTGCGCACGGGGTTGGAGTCTTCCGCCCCATTGGACGCGGTGGTGAACTGCGCCGGCCTGTCTATCCCAGGGGCGCTGACGGAGTTGGAGCTTTCGGGATGGCGCACCACTATCGACGTGTGCCTCACGGGTACGTTCCTGGTGCTCAAACACGCCGGACGCGTGCTCTCCGACGGTGGGTCGATTGTCTGCCTGTCCTCGCTCAACGCACGCCAACCCGCCGCCGGGATGGGGTCCTACTGCGCGGCAAAGGCCGGGGTCACGATGCTGGTGGAGGTCGCCGCCCTCGAGTTGGCCGAGCGTGGGATCCGCGTCAACGCGGTTCAGCCCGGACTCGTCGACACCCCGCTGACCGAGGGCATCGGCCTCATCCCCGGTCTGCGCGACGAGTACTTGGAGAACACACCGCTCGGTCGCGCGGGCACGCCCGAGGACATTGCCGGGCTGATCGCCTACCTGCTGTCCGACGGCGCGTCGTGGATCACCGGTTCCGCCATCGACATCAACGGCGGGGCGCACACGCAGCGCTACCCGGACGTACTCGGCAAGGTCCGTGCACTGATGGAGGGTTGAGCCGGGTGAATCCCAAGGACCGGCTCATCGAGATGTTCGACCAGATGGTGCTGCGCAAGGACGCCTCACTCATCGAGCGGTACTACCACCCCGACTTCCTGCTCTACACCAACGGGCAGGAACAGGCCTACGACGCTTTCGCCGACGGGCATCGGCGCGTGTACGCCACCGAGATCAGCTATGACATCTCCTACGACGACGATGCCTGGGTGGTCACCGACGACCGCGTCGCCGGGCGGGTCTGGATCACCACGAGCCGGCCCGACGAGGAGCCGACGACGATCGAGGTCGTGCTCATCGCCACATATGTCGACGGGCGGCTATACCGGCTTTGGGAACTGACCTGGCCGGACTGGTCGCGACTCGACGCCTTCGACGAGTACTGAGGCCGACCGAGCCCAATCCGTCGTCGACTCAGCCCACTCGCTGGTCAGACCCCGACGGTGTCGCGTCGGTCAGACGTTGCGGCCTCGCGCAGGACCTGCGCCACCGCGGCGCGGGCACGCGCGGGGTCGAAGGCGCGGGAGATCTGCAACTTCTCGGCCTCGAGCGATCCTTCGGCGTGTGTTGCCAGGACCGACTGGTAGCCGCCCCACTGGCCGGTGCAGATGTCGCCGATCAGGTGGATGAGTCGCAGTCGTTCTTCGGCGGGAGCGGCAGCCGCGAAGTATTTCTCGAGGACACGGCGGGTCTGCGGATCGGCCCAGTCGTCGCCGCCGGGCCCCGTCGCGACGAGACCGCCCGCCAGGTCGATGAGTGTTGCGGTCGCGGCGTGGAAGCCGTGCGCGAAGTGGTACTTGGCCATATTCACCGCGAGCGGGTCGGGCAGTTGGATGTCGTTGCCGCCGCTGATCGAGCGCAGCGCGGCGAGGTCGGCGAAACCGCGGACGGTCTCCGCATAGGTGATGAGCTCGGTCAGCTTCGTCTTCACGTGACCGGCAGATGCGATGCCGTTGGCCTGCGCCATCTCGATTGCCGCGCCGACGAGCAGATCGAGGACGGGCAGCTTGTAGTTGACGGCGGTGAACCGGTGGTAGTCGACGAAGGCGAGCGCCAGCGGGCCGGCCAGTTCGGGTTGGCGGTTGAGGAACACCCGTGACTTGGGGACGCGCACGTTGTCGAACACGGTGAGGCTCTCCAGCAGTTTGTGCCGGCTGGAGATCGGGTGCTCGAACCCGTTGGGTTCTCCGTGCAGGTACGGCGACACGTAGAGCGTCAGGCCGGGCGTGTCCATCGGGATTGCGAAGCTCACCGCCCAATCAGCGTCGTCGGGGCCCATCGCGCGGGTCGGCAGCACGATGAGTTCGTCGGCGTTGGCGCTGAACGACGTGTGGACCTTGGCGCCAGAGACGGTGATCGAATCGGCGTCCTCGTCGACCACGCGCACGTAGAGGTCGGGGTCGGCCTGGCGGTGCGGCGGCAGCGACCGGTCGCCTTTGACGTCGGTCTGCGCGACGGCGAGAGCGACGTCGTTCTCGCAGCAGTGGCGATAGAACTCGACAGCATTGTCATGCCCCTGCCCACTGAGGGCGCGGAGAAGGGCGAACAGAGCGTCGCTGCCAACCTCCTTGAGGACGATGGTGCCCGCACCCATACGGGAAACCGTCTCGATGAGCCGACCGCGGGCGACGATGTCCTCCGCGGTGCGGGGGACTTTGTAGAAGGCGGTGTAGGGACCGTCGCCGTCGTCGGCGATAGCCAGGTCGGGATGTCGTTCAGCGATCTCGTAGGCCAGTCCCGAGTGCGCGATCGCCGTGGCGAACTCGCCGAACGCCGTCACATCGTCGACCTGCTTGCCCTGATAGATGACGCGACGGCCGTCTCGCAGTCCCTCGCGGTAGGCGGTTGCGGTGCGGATGGCCATGATGAGTCCTCTCGGGCGGCGACGGAATGGAAGGAATTCGGCTAGGACCGAACGATCGTTATTGATCGAGGATGCGTTAATGCACAGCTCAGAGTCAAGGGAAACTCGCCAAGCAGTGACCACAGTTAGGAAGACTAAATACAATGGCCGGCATTGACGAGCTGTATTTAGTAAGGCTAAAGCTAACGTGCGATTCGACAGAGGATTCCACGGGCATATTGACAGATGAGATGCAATGTGGAAACCATAGGTGAACCCGAACGATCGTTCTTCACGGGTATTCCGTCTTTGTGGAGGTGGTTCAACATGGGTGCCTACGACGATCGGCCCTGGCTGTCGCAGTATCCAGCGGATCGCGACGGCCTCACCCACACCGACGACGCGGTCAGGACCATCCTCGACGCCTTCTCACGCGTTGCCGTCCAAGGCGACCGACCACTGCTGCACTACTTCGACGCCACTCTTACCGCCGCTGAGATCGACGCCCAGAGCGATGCCTTCGCTGTGGCCCTGCGCGCCGCCGGGTTCCAGCCCGGCGAGCGGGCCGTGGTGTACCTGCAGAACATCCCGCAGTTCGTGATCGCGCAGCTGGCCGTGTGGAAGGCCGGCGGCATCGTCGTGTCGGCCAACCCGATGTACCGGGGAAAGGAGCTGGGCGAGATCCTCTCGGACTCGGGTGCCGCGGTGCTCATCACGCTGCGGTCGCTGTACCGCGATGTCGCCTCGACCATCCCCGAGACCGGCGCTGTGCGCACCATCGTCACGACCTCCGAACTCGAGCACCAGTCCCGCTCAGATGCCACCCTCGTCGGCGTCGAGGCGCCGCCCTGCCTCGACACGTCAGACATGCTCGAGCTGATCGCCACCCACCGCGGACAGGTCCCGCCTCGCGCCGGCATCGTCCCGGGCGACGTCGCGGTGCTGACCTACACCTCAGGAACCACCGGTCCGCCCAAGGGTGCGATGACCACCCACGCCAACTTGCTCTTCAGCGCGCGGGTCTATCGAGACTGGATTGGAATCGGGCCCGACGACGTCATCCTCGGCGTGGCGCCGATGTTCCACGTCACCGGGATCGTCGGGCACAGTGCACTGGCCCTGCTCACCGGGGCTCCACTGATCCTGACCTACCGCTTCGACGCGCAGGACACGGTGGAGGCCATCGCCGCCCACGGCGCCACGTTCACCGTCGGATCCATCACCGTGTTCATCGCGCTCATGAACTCCCCCAACGCCACCGGCGAGGCGCTGGCATCACTGACCAAGATCTACTCCGGTGGCGCACCGATCCCACCTGCGACGCTCGCCGCGTTCGAGGAGCGGTTCGGCTCGACCATCCACAACATCTACGGCCTGACCGAGACCACATCGCCGGCCATCGCCGTTCCCCTAGGCAGCCGGGCACCGCTCGATGAGGTGTCGGGTACCAGCGCCGTCGGCGTTCCGGTCTTCGACACCGTGGTCCGGGTCATCGACGACGACGGCGCGGAACTCCCGGTCGGCGAGCCCGGTGAACTCCTCATCGAGGGCCCGCAGGTGGTCGTCGGATATTGGGACAAGCCGGAGGCAACCGCTCAGGCGCTGACCCCGCGGGGCTTGCGCACCGGCGATGTCGGATTCATGAACACCGACGGCTGGTTCTTCCTCGTCGATCGCAAGAAGGATCAGATCAACGCCAGCGGCTTCAAGGTCTGGCCGCGCGAGGTCGAGGACGTCCTCTACGAGCTGCCCGCTGTTCGCGAGGCCGCCGTCGTCGGCGTCCCCGACGCCTACCGCGGTGAGACGGTCAAGGCATTCGTCAGCTTCCGGCCGGGGCAGTCTGCCACCCGCGAGGAGATCGTCGCCCACGCCAAGGCGCGGCTTGCCGCGTACAAGGTGCCGCGCGAGGTCGAGATCCTCGACGACATTCCCAAGACCGCCACCGGCAAACTCCTGCGCCGCCAGTTGCGCGACCTCTCCGCCACTGCCATCACCACGAAAGGATCGGAAACCCCGTGACAAGTCTGAAGGGAAAGACCCTGGTCATCTCCGGCGGCAGCCGGGGCATCGGCGAGGCGATCGCCGTGCACGCCGCCCGCGAGGGCGCCAACATCGCACTCATCGCCAAGACCACCGAACCCCACCCGAAGCTGCCGGGCACGATCTTCACCGCAGCCGAGGCGATCGAGGAGGCCGGAGGCAGCGCGCTGCCCATCGTCGGCGACATCCGCGACGACGAGCAGGTGCGCAGCGCGGTCGCCGCGGTCGTCGAGCGGTTCGGGGGCATCGACGTCGTCGTCAACAACGCCAGCGCACTGAACTTGGCGCCTAGTGACGCCATCGACATGAAGCGCTACGACCTCATGCAGGACATCAACGCCCGCGGTGCGTTTTCCCTCTCGACGGCGTGCATCCCGCACCTGCGGGCCTCGTCGAACGCCCACATCCTGACCCTGTCGCCGCCGATCAGGCTCGAGCCCAAGTGGTTCCTCGAGGTCCCCACCGCGTACACGATCTCCAAATTCGCAATGTCGCTCGTGACCATCGGCCTCGCGTCCGAGCTTGCCGCCGATGGGATCGCCGCCAACTCACTGTGGCCGCGCACCACCATCGACACCGCGGCAGTCCGCAACGTCCTGGACCCGGAGATGGTG
>CAZVVS010000324.1:0-5929 GCA_964630585.1 uncultured Gordonia sp. | reverse complement strand
CAGCCACAAGCCGAGCTTTCCAGCCAGGGTGGTCTTACCCGCACCCTGCAGACCGGCGAGCATGATCACCGTCGGCGGCGTCTTGGCCAGCGTGAGTCGACGCGTCTCGCCGCCGAGGGTGACGGCGAGCTCCTCGTTGACGATCTTGACGACCTGCTGCGCCGGGTTCAGTGCACCGGAGACCTCCGCACCCTTCGCGCGGGTCTTGATCCGGTCGATGAACGTCCGGACGACGGGGAGCGCGACGTCGGCCTCGAGGAGCGCCAGCCGGATCTCGCGGGCCGTCGCATCGATATCAGCGTCGGAGAGGCGGCCCTTGCCGCGCAGGTCTTTGAGTGCACCGGTCAACCGGTCAGACAGGGAGTCGAACATGGGCTCCAGTGTTCCATATCGGTGCGTGCGGCCCCCGCCCGCGGGCGGGGTGCCTCACGCCCGTGCGCACGCCGCGCGGACCTGCTCGGAAATGCGCTTGTGACGCCGATCGTCCAGCGGCGAATCCCACGTCACCGCGAACGTGTCGATGACCGTTCCGCCCAGCGTCGTCACCGCCGCCCACCGGATCGATCCGCCGTTGCGCTCGATGACCGAGGCCACCTCCGACAGGAGTCCGGGCCGGTCGCTCGCACGGACCTCGAGTGTCTCGACGGTGCCGGGCATCCACCGCACCACCGGGGGCGCCACGACCGCCTGCCCGGGCACGCCCTCGCGCGACGCACTCGGCGACGGTGTGGACCGCATTGCCGACAACCTCGCCTCCACGTCGACGGCGCCCGACCGGGCACCCATCAGGCGTTGCCGGATGAGCCCGGCTTCGGGCGGATCCCCGTAGAAGGGTGCGACGACGAACGTGTTGATCGCCCGATCACCCACCGATCGCACCGTCGCGCGCAGTACGCGCAGGTTGGAGAAGGCGAGCACGCCGGCCATCTCGGCCAGCAACCCCGATGCGTCCGGTGCGGCCATCGTGATCTCGAACCGGTGGGTCTGATCGGTGGGAAGCACTTCGACGACGACCTCGTCGGCGGTGAACCGCCCGATCTCCTCGTCGGAGAGCGGTTCCGGTTCGGCGACGGCCTCGCCGACGATAATCCGCGCCGTGTTCGCGACGAGCCGCTCACTCAACGTCTGCTTCCAGTCGCTCCATACACCTGGACCCGTCGCCAGGGCGTCGGCCTCGGCCAGCGCCCCGAGGATTTCGAGCAGGACGATGCTGCCACCCACCTTCGTTGCGACGAAGTCGGCCGTATCCGGGGCGTCTACATCGCGTCGGGAGATGGTCTGGGCGATCAGCAGGTGATGCGTGACGACATCGGCGAGCAGATCCACGTCACCGGGCCACAGCCCGAGCCGGGCTCCGATCACCCGGGCCATCCGGGCGCCGATCTCGCTGTGGTCGCCGCCGCGGCCCTTGCCGATGTCGTGGACGAGCGCGCCCAGCAACAGCAAGTCGGGTCGCGAGACACGGGTCGTCAGCGGTGCGGCATTGGCGACCGCCTCCAACAGGTGCCGGTCGACGGTCCAGGCGTGGACGGCGTCGCGCGGCGGGAGGTCGCGCACGAAGTCCCACTCGGGAAATAGTCGGCCCCACAACCCCATCCGGTCGAGCGCCTCGATAGGGGCGAGCATCGCCGGGCCGGCGGCCAACAGGTCGAGCAGGCTGTCGAGGGTCGAACTCGGCCACGTACCGCGGATCTCCGGCGAATAGTCGGCGAGGCGGTGCAGGGTTGAGTTGGAGATGGGCAGCCCAGAGCGCGCCGCCGCGTTCGCGGCCCGCAGGACCAGGCCCGGATCCTGGCTGGGGAGGGCGTCGCGCGCGAGCACCACTTCCCCACCGTGTTCGACGATCCCCTCATCGAGGGGTCGGCGCACCGGCAACAGCGTGCGCATCGAGAGTCCGCGCCGTGGCACCGCTCCTCGTGCGGTGCGCAGACCGACCTCGACGGCGTAGCTGATGGTCCGCGCCTCGTCGGAGATCAACCGCGAAAGGGCGAAGCGGTCGCCCAGGTTGAGTGCCGCGGCGATCTCGTCGGCGTCTTGGGCCCGCATCTGCTCGCGGTTGCGCCCGGCGACTCGGTGCAGTTCGGTGCGCACGTCGAGCAAGCGTCGATAGGCGATGCCCAATCCGCCGCCCGGGGCGTCGTCGGCCGCCAGGCGCAGGCCGTCGGTGAGCTGGGCGAGCGCCAACGCGTTGAGCAGTTGGACGTCGCGCAGACCGCCGCGCCCGCTCTTGACATCGGGCTCACTCCGGTGCGCGACCTCCCCGGCCCGCACCCAGCGCTGCTCCGCGTGCTCGATCAACTGCGGGAGCCGACGCGGGGCGTCCTTGCGCCACTGTTGGCGAATCTCCCCGATCAACAGATCGGACAGGTCCTCGTCGCCGGCGATGTGACGGGCGTCGAGCAGCCCGAGCGCCGCCGATAGGTCCTCCCCCGCCACGCCCAGTGCCTCGGGCACCGTCCGGACGCTGTGGTCGAGCCCCACGTTGGCATCCCAGATCGGATACCAAAGCTGGTCGGCTATCGACTGGACGCGCTCGACCTGGTCCCCGTCGTGCAGCAATACCAGATCTAGGTCGGAGTACGGCAACATCTCGCCGCGGGCCAAACCGCCCACGGACAGCAATGCGAAGCCGCTGCCGGGGGTGACCCCCGCGCGTCCGGCGGCGCCGATCAACCAGAGTTCGAAAAGGTCGCCGAGTGCCCGACGCAGCGCTGCTGCGTCGGGCACCGGGCGTTTGTCAGGCGCCAGGCGCGGGTCGCCGATGAGGGCGGCCCGTGCCCTGGCCAGGTCAGCGGCCGGGTTGGTGGCCGGTCCTGCGCTCATGTTTCGCGTCCCCCGCCCCGGTACCCGGCCGCCCCGACCTAGAGTGCCTCCGGTCCGCGTTCCCCGGTCCGCACGCGAACCACGGAGTCGACGGGCGACACCCACACCTTGCCGTCGCCGATCTTCCCGGTACGGGCGGCATTGACGATGGTGTCGACGACGGAGTCGACGATGGAGTCGTCGACCACCACCTCGACCCGCACCTTGGGCACGAAGTCGACGGAGTACTCCGCGCCTCGATACACCTCCGTGTGGCCCTTCTGTCGTCCGTAGCCCTGAACCTCGCTGACAGTCATGCCGACGATTCCGGACTGCTCCAGTCCCGCCTTGATGTCCTCGAGCGTGAATGGCTTCACGATTGCAGTGATCAGTTTCATCTGTCTTAGTCCCTCTCGGTCCTTGTTCAGCCTAGTTGCGGATTATGCGTAGTCGTACGCGGTTTCAGCGTGCTCGGTCTCGTCGATACCGGTTGCTTCTTCCTCGTCCGAAATACGCCAGCCGATCGGCTTAAGGACGTAAGCGATAATCGCGGTCAGAATGCCGCAGTAAGCGACCGCGACACCCGCGATAACCAGCTGGACGACCAACTGCTTGTAGTCACCGCCGTAGAACAGACCGGGCGACTCACCGTCGGGGGCCCAGGCCAGGAAGCCCAGGGCGATGGTGCCCCAGAGCCCGGCGACGAGGTGGACGCCGACGACGTCGAGCGAGTCGTCATATCCGAGCTTGGACTTCAGCGAGATCGCGACAGCAGCCAGGGCACCGGCCACGACGCCCAGGATGATCGAACCGACCGGGGTCAGGTTGCCACACGCGGGGGTGACGGCGACCAGGCCGGCCACGACACCCGAAGCTGCACCGACGCTCGTAGCGTGACGGTCACGGATCCACTCGACCGCGAGCCAGCCCATCATCGCCGCGGCCGTGGCCACGGTCGTGTTGACCCACACCTTGCCGGCACTGGCATCGGCAGCCAGCGCCGAACCGGCGTTGAAGCCGAACCAGCCGAACCACAGGAGTGCGGCGCCGAGCATGACGAACGGGATGTTGTGCGGGCGGTAGGCGGTCTTACCGAAGCCACGACGGGCACCGATGATGAGAACCAGGACCAGCGCTGCCATACCGGCGTTGATGTGCACCACGGTGCCACCGGCGAAGTCGATCGGTGCCACTGCCGCACCGTCACCGGCCTCGTTGAGCCCTAAGATCTTTGCCGCCAGGCCATCCGGCGAAGCGGAGAGCAGGCCGCCGCCCCAGACCATGTGTGCCAGCGGGAAGTACACCAGGGTGGCCCACACGACGGCGAAGGCCAGCCAGGTGACGAACGAGACGCGCTCGGCCAGTGCACCACTGATCAGTGCCACCGAGATGACCGCGAAGGTCAATTGGAAGGCCAGGAAGACGATCGCCGGGATGCTGCCCGACAGGACGACGTGCGTCGCCTCACCGACTTCCTTGGTCTCCATCAACTGGTTGGACCCGAAGAGCCCGAACGGGTTGGAGAACACCCCGCCGATATCCGAGTCGCCCTTGATCCCGTTGCCGAAAGACATCGAGAATCCCCACAGGACGTAAACGATGCCGATCACGCCCATCGTCCCGAAGGACATCATCATCATGTTCAGAACGGACTTGCCGCGTGACAATCCGCC
Organism: uncultured Gordonia sp.; assembly: GCA_964630585.1. Taxonomy (GTDB): domain Bacteria; phylum Actinomycetota; class Actinomycetes; order Mycobacteriales; family Mycobacteriaceae; genus Gordonia. Next base: position 1,454 of record CAZVVS010000324.1, on the reverse strand, counting down.
GTAAAAGAACGCCAATGCCGGCGTCATCAGCAGAACCAGCGACGCGCTCATCAGAATCCACGCCGTATTGCCAGCGTCGGCTTCGCCGAACACGCTGTCCGGCAGTGCCATCATGGTTTCTCCCACCACGGGCCTTCCTCCTTGCTCGTATACACATGGGTGCTCCAGTGCTGTGACAAAGAGTGCTAGGCCGCTGTTACCCCGATAGTGCCCCTCGTGTTTCGTAAATATGAACGCTGAGCCGACTAGTGTTTCGTGGGCGTTACCACCAGGCGTGATGGGCACAACCGCGCACGGGTCGGGTGAGACGACCCGACGGCGGGAGGCGGCGGCCTACAGCAGCGCGTCGACGAAGGCGGCTGGGTCGAACGGCGCGAGGTCGTCGGCACCCTCGCCGAGGCCGACCAGTTTCACCGGGACGCCGAGCTCTTCTTGGACGGCGAAAACGATGCCGCCCTTGGCGGTGCCGTCGAGTTTGGTGAGGACGACGCCAGTGATATCGACGACGTCGGCGAACACCCGGGCCTGGGTCAGCCCATTCTGGCCGATCGTGGCATCGAGGACGAGGAGCACCTCGTCGACGTCGGCCTTCTTCTCCACGACGCGCTTGACCTTGCCGAGTTCGTCCATCAACCCGGTCTTGGTGTGCAGACGACCAGCGGTGTCGACGATGACTACGTCGACACCGGTATCGATGCCCGTCGCGACGGCATCGAACGCCACCGAGGCAGGGTCGGCGGCCTCCTTGCCGCGGACGGTATCCGCACCGACCCGCTCGCCCCACGTCTGCAGTTGATCGGCCGCAGCTGCGCGGAAGGTGTCGGCAGCGCCCAGCAGCACGCGCCGACCGTCGGCGACGAGCACTCGAGCCAGCTTGCCCGTCGTCGTGGTCTTACCCGTGCCGTTCACCCCGACGACCAGGACGACGGCGGGCCGGCCGTCGTGCGGCAGCGCCTTGATCGACCGGTCGAGTTCCGGGTGGAGCTGGTCGGTGAGCACCCGCTTGAGGACGGCGCGCGCCTGCGCGGAGTCGTGCACCGGATTGGCCGCGAGGTCGGTGCGCAGCCGGTCGGTGATGGCCACCGTCGCCGTCGTGCCGACATCGGCCATCAACAGGGTGTCCTCGATCTCCTCCCACGACTCCTCGTCGAGGTCACCGCCGCCGAGCAGGCCCAGCATGCTCTTGCCGAGCGCGCCCTGTGACCGCGCCAACCGCCCGCGCAACCGGCCCAAGCGACCCGCCGTCGGGGCGATTTCGTCGAGGGCGGGCTCGGTCGGAGCGGACTCGGGCTCGGTCGGCGCGATTTCGGGCTCGCTCGGCGCGATTTCGGGCTCGGTCGGCGCGATTTCGGGCTCGGTCGGCGTGGATTCGGGCTCGGTCGGCGCAGATTCGGGCTCGGTCGGCGTCGGAGCGGGGACGGTTTCGCGTACCAGGGTTGCCGTGTCGCCGCCGC
>CAZVVS010000323.1:0-5941 GCA_964630585.1 uncultured Gordonia sp. | reverse complement strand
ATCCGGAGGAGGCACTCAGAAACTGAGCTCTCCGGAAACTCCGGGACGGATCAGTCAGGGCCAGGACGCGTTTGCCGGCAATGCTTGTGCCGTCTCCAGCCGCCAACGATATGGCCGCTGGTACAACGGGATACGAAGATCCTGTGAAAGCAGTCCGCCTACGGTGGCCGGTATGAGTTCCTCAACCAGAATCGTCATGGGCTTCTTCTGTTCGATGTGCTGTCAGCTAAGTTCCGGCGGATCGTAATTCGGTTCGAAGAGGGTGATCGGTCCCGCGCCGGGAACCTTGAGGTTCGCGGTGACGCCCCACGCCTGCTGGACGGGTTCGCCGTCGAACTCGGCTCCCTTGGCGGAGAGTTCTTCCATGGTGGCGGCGAGGTTGTCGCACATGAGTGAGACGTCGAAGCGCTGGTCGGTGCCGCCGGCCTGGCCGTTGTACTCCCAGGCGTTGGGGTGAACGCCGAGTTCGCTGGGGCCGGTGGTGAAGATCAGCCAGCCGCCGCCGGTGTCGACGGCCGGGAACCCGACGACGTCGCGGAAGAACGCGCGGGCGGCCGTCGGGTCGTCGCAATAGATCAGTGTGTGCACCGCGGTGATCATCGGCTCAGTGTAGGTGCGTTGTGGTCAGGTATGCGGAAGTGGTCGGGTCGGGCCAGTTGAAGCCGGTGCCGTGGGTGACCAGGATGTGTTCGGTGCGCAGCAGGTCGACGAACTCGTCGACAACGGGCCACGATTCCCCGGTCTGACCGAATTGGCTCTGGCCACCGCCGAATGGGTCGCGTTCTACAACCGGGTCCGCCCTCACAGTTACTGCCACGACCTGACCCCCGACCATGCCGAGCGGCTCCACTACGATCGGTTGCGCACCCTCAATCCGGAGGAGGCACTCAGAAACTGAGCTCTCCGGAAACTCCGGGACGGATCACATGTGAGACGTGTCAGTTGAGACATATGTCGTGAACCCAGGCACCCTTAGCTCCACCGCGAAACGGCCTGGTCAGAGACAGTCTGACCAGGCCGTTCTGGTGCTACCGTGAAGTCATGAGTACGGAGATCCCGGTCCCGCCGCCGGAGCTACAACTCGATCCGGAACCGACGCTGCGCGACAACCTAACGAGTCATCGGTTCGAACTGTGGTCGGGTGAGGAACTCATCGGTCTCGAAGGCTACCGGCGCTGCGACGACGGGACGCTGATCCTCCTGCACACCATCGCCACCGACCAGTACGAGCGGCATGGATTCGCTCGGCTGCTGGTGAGGTCGGTACTCGACGACGCCGCGTCCAAGGGCGTCAAGATCAGTCCCGTGTGCACGTACGTGCAATCGTTCCTGGTGCGCTTTCCGCAGTATCAGGAGCTCGTCCACGACGATCCCGACAGCCTCGACTGAGGTGTGACGCACGAATCTTTTACGACGCGGCGCGGCCACGTCCAGGCCCAGCGCAGGATGAAGCCGAGTAGCAGCACCTCGAGGCCGATGGAGAGGCCGAAGAAGTACGCGTAGGCCCACGTTCCGCCGGCGGCGTTGAACACCGACACTGGGATGTAGATCGCGGCCACTACGAGGTTCGTGGTGCGGTTCACCCGGGCGGGTAGCACCAGGGAGAGCATCACCATCATCGACGGAATCGCTATCAGCGTGAGCGCAAAGCTCATGAAGGTCGGGCCGATGTTGAACTCGAAGACGGTGCCGGCCAACAGGTCCGCGACAAATCCGGGTTTGTACAGGTGGAAGTAGTCGACGTAGATGACCAGGAACATGAAGCTGGTCCACGCGCCGGCGATCTTGGCCTGCACCGGGATAGGCGGCTTGTCGAACTGGTCCGGGGCGTTCGTTCGGGTAGTCATGGTTCTTCCTTCTCGGTATTGGAGACGCTCGTCGTAGGCGTCCCACGATGACTCGTACACCGTACGTCGTACGCTGTACCAAGAGCGTACACCGTACGAAGGACGTACGCTGAACGACGGTCAAGGCATTCGAGTGAGCAAGGGGACCCGTGTCTGCGAAGGAACAACCCGCCGCCGCCTCCGGCGGGGGGCTGAGCAAGCCGCGGGTGGTGGAGGAGGCGGTCCGACTCGCCGACCGCGAGGGCGTTGACGGCCTGAGCATGCGCCGTCTTGCCGGCGAACTCGGTGCGGGCGCGATGTCGCTCTACCACTACGTGGCGAACAAAGAGGAACTGCTCGACGCGATGATCGACGTCGTCTTCGACGAGATCGAACTCCCGTCCGGGGACACCGACTGGCAGTCGGCGATGCGGCGGCGGGCGATATCTGCGCGAGAGGTCCTCGCACGCCATCCGTGGGCGATCGGCCTGATGGACTCGCGGACTTCGCCCGGGCCCGCGCACTTGCGCCACCGTGAAGCGTTCACTGCCTGTCTGCGGAAGGCCGGGTTCTCAGTCGCGATGGCGACGCACGCCGGCTGGTTGCTAGACAGTTACGTCTACGGCTTCGTTCTGCAGGCGGTCAGCCTGCCGTTCGACAGCGCCGACGAGTTCAGTGACATGACCGAGGGGGTCTACCTGCCGCAACTCCCTCCCGACGAGTTCCCCTACCTCAACGAGTCCGCCGCGGCGCTCGTCGCCGCTGGCTACGACCCGGCGGAGGAATTCCTCTTCGGCCTCGATCTCGTGCTCGCTGCACTCGAGCCGCTGCGAGACACCGAATAGCCCGCATACGAGGGGTTCAGCGGCCGAGATCGGTGCGCGCGCCCCTTCCCGGGCGGCTGCGCTGCCACTCGTCGATGGATTCGGGCAACCAGCCGTAGACTCGGCCGATTTTGGCGTCGGCGGGCGGCATGTATCCGCGGCGGTCGTAGGACTTGATGGTGTCCTCGCTCAGGCCGAGGCGACGTGCGACGTCACCGCGACTGAGATAGACCACGGTCGTGCGCGGAGGCCGCTTCGAGGGGCTCACTGCACCGAACTTCCGTGCGACGATGCCATGAGCCCGGTCATCTGGTCAGCGCTTCGGTCCGGTCGCTTTTCGTAGGGCGCGTGGTCATCCCGGACACGAAGGTGGCGATGAGGGTCTGCATATGGGCCCGTCACTTTGGAGCGAGGCGGCCGAGGCCGCCGAGAGTCTGCAACAGATGCAAACACACTTGTTGCATTTGTTGCACGAAGACTGGAAATTTAGTTCAGCGTGATCTCCAGAACGCTGCCGAGCTCACTGGTAACGACGAGCCGGCGAGGATGGGCCGGGTCGACCGCGACGGCGGTGACCGGCACTCCGGCATTGATCGCGCAACGCGCGCCGGTAGCCGGGGCGAGGACGTACACCTGCCCGGTGGTGGACGTGACGGCCAGGTGCTTCCCGTCGTCGAGGACGGCGAGATCGTCGATGAAGCCGGGTAGGGGAGCGGTGAGGTCGGCGGCGACCGAGGCGGCGGCCGGGTTGTCGATCGGTACGCGGATGACCCGTCCGTTCAGGCTCTCGGTGAGGGTGGTGTAGACGTAGCGGCCGGAGACCGCGGTGCCGTTGATGCCGATTCCGTTGACCAGATCGGCGCGTCGCAGCGTAGCGGGAGCCTGGGCCGTCCAGGCCCGGTCGATCGAGCCGTCGGGGCGGATGCGCGTGAGTCCGCGCCCGACGCCGCTGTCGGCGACGTAGCCGAAGCCCTTCTCGTCGAAAGCCAATCCATTGGGCATTAGGAAGCCCCGTGCGAACGTCGTCGGACCAGGTTGCGCAGCACGCGGGTCGAAGGACACCACGGTTCCCGACGGCGGCAGCAGGGGAATCATGTTGAGTGTCGAATTGCCGGAGGTGACGTAGAGACGTCCGCGCGGACCCATCCGGACCGCGCCGGGGCTCTCGACGGGCACGCTGGCCGTTCGGCGTCCGTCTCGGTCGTAGCGCTCCACGACGTTGCCCAGCGAGCGTGTGACCCAGAGGTTGTGCTCGGAGTCGAACGTCACGTTCTCCGTCCAACCGGTGAGCCCCGGACTCGGGATCAAGGTTCGGACTTGGGCGCCAGCACACGAATCCGCCCGGGCGGGTGCGACGTTGCCGACGGTCAGCGATGCCGCCGCGAAGGCGGTTGTGGCCAGTGCAGTTAGCGCTGCGATGCGACGAGACATTGAACCAGCTTATTCGAGGTCAACCAGCGCGGCCGACCCGTGCGGCCGCGTGCGGCGTCGTAGTCTGGCGAGGATCTCATCGGCGGTTAGCTCCGCCGCCGCTCCTGACGCCTCAGGAAGGGCTCCATGGCAACCGTTCGCGAAGTCACCTTCGACCTGCTGCGCCACCTCGGGCTGACGACCGTCTTCGGCAACCCCGGGTCCACCGAAGAGACGTTTCTGCAGGACTTCCCCGAAGACATCCGCTACATCCTCGGCATCCAAGAGGACTCCGTCGCCGCCCGACACCGTCCTCGTCGAGGAGAGCCCGTCCAACTTGGCCGATTTGCACGCCGAATGGCCGGTGTCCGCCAGCGGGGCACTGGGCTGGGACCTGCGGGTCCGACGTTGATCGAATGCCGATCGACCCGGCGATCCCGGATCTGACATAGCCTTGCCGACCATGCCGAAACTCTCGCTACCCGCCGAAGCCGCGCTGGCGGCCGCGGGCGCTGCTGCCGCCGGTATTGCCGGCTCGGCGACCGCCCTGCGCAGCCCAGCCGTCATGCGCCGCCTCAACGATTGGGCCTCGCGACGATTGACCGACGCCCAGCGCGCCGACCGCTACGCCGCCATCCTCCCGACGCCACTGGCGGGCCCCGGCTTTTACGCCGATCCCATCGACCTCACCGGCCTGGCCAACGGCGACGTCATCCGCGTCGAACACGTCACGCCGCGCATCGCGGTGCCTGGGATCTCGATCCGACGGTTCATGGTCGCCTCCACCGATACCGCGGGCAATCCGGTGCCGGTCACCGCGACACTCGTTGATCCCAATCGACCGTGGCGGGGCAGTGGTCCGCGGCCGGTCGTCGTGCGCAACCAGCCCATCAACTCGCTGGGGCTCAAGGCGGCGCCGTCGTTCCGGATCGGACGCGGGTTGTTCATCGATATGCCGCCCTTCCTGCCACTACTGCTCGCGCGCAACTATGCGGTGTTGCTGCCCGATCACGAAGGCCCGCGAATGGCGTATTCGGCGGGGGTGATGGCAGCGCACGCCGTGCTGGACTCGGTTCGCGGTATGACGCGGATCGCGCCGGAGCTCGCCGAGTCGCCGACGGTGATGGACGGCTACAGCGGCGGTGCCATCGCGACGGTGTGGGCGGCCCAGGAACAGCCGCAGTACGCGCCGGAACTCCGCTTTGCCGGAGCGGTCGCCGGGGGCACCCCCACCGACTACGCGCTGCTGCACCGGAGCATGAACGGCGCCTGGGGATCGGGCCTGTTCGCGGCGGCCACCATCGGGCAGGCGCGCGAATACCCGGAGATGGTGGAGTTGTTCGGCGACTTCGCCTTCCATCTGGCCACGCTGGTCAAGGACTATCCGCAGCCACCGCTGGCGGCGGCGGGACTGGCCCGCATCGACCTGGACGTGCTGGCAGTGATTCCGGAGCCCTTCGAGTCTCCGATCGCGCAGGCCGTCGTCGGCGCGAACAAGCCCGGCGCCTCCGCGCCGCAGATGCCGGTGCTGCTCTACCACGGCTCGCGCTCGAGGCTGCTCGGCGACCAGTTCATTCCAGAGGAGGGGGTGACTGAGCTCGTCGCGCGCTGGCGTGACGGCGGCGCCACCGTCGAATACCGGGCGGTGCCCGGCGAGCACATGATCGCGGCTGGCGCGGCGATGCCGGGCGTACTGCGGTGGATGCGCGACACGCTCGAGACGAAACGCTAGTCGGGCAGAGGAGGATCGGGTGCTGCTGTCCGTTCTGAACTACTGCGGTATGGCGGTCTTCGCCGCGACCGGCGCGCTCGTCGGCGTGCGCAAACGCCTCGACATCGTAGGGATCTGGACGCTGGCGGTCCTCACCGGACTGGGCGGCG
>CAZVVS010000322.1:0-5943 GCA_964630585.1 uncultured Gordonia sp. | reverse complement strand
CATCCGCGACAAGGGCGTCAGCGACAAGCTCATGAAGCTCGCCGGCGACCAGCTCGAGGCCGGCAAGGCCGCGGTGTTCGTCCTCGCCGAGGATGCCACCGCCGACCGCATCGCCGCCGAGGTGGCCAAGGTCGCCGATGGCCAGGACATCGAGGTCGGCGACTTCCCCGTCGAAGCCCAGGCCCTCGTGCGCGAAGCCCTCAAGCTCGACAGCTGAGCCGGTCAAGGCCATCGACCGACAGGTCGGCGATCGTCCGGACTCTCCGGTGTCGTGGGCTGCAGCGGTGCCCACGACACCGGCCGGGCGTCGCGGTCCGGGTCCCTGATCGTGGCGGGTGAGGTGCAGGTCGGGAGCAAGTCCCCGATCAGCCTGGCGAGGCTCGCGTCGACCTCCGACGATGTCCCCGAGAGCCGAAGCGGCTCCGAGCTCACCCCCTTGGAGGAACGATGTCAGACACGTCGCCAGCGAACCCGACCAGCGAGGAGCTGGCACGCGGCTTCGAACTGGTCCGCGAGGAGATCGCACGCCGAGGTGGAGCGATCGCGTTCGCCGCCAAGCTGGCCGACGGGGTCCTCGAGATGTCGGGGCTCGACCCGACCACCTACACCCTCGTGCGGATCGCCGCGCTGGCCGCGACCGGCGCCCCGCCCATGGCGTGGGACCTCAACCTCGAGATCGCCGAGGAGATGGGCATCTCCGCGGAGGACATCCTCGGCGTCCTCGTCGCCGTCACCCCCGTCATCGGCACCGCGCGGTTCATGGACGCGGTGAGCCAGATCCTCGAGGACTGACGCTGACCCGGCACGACCCCGACCAGCCGACCTCGGATCCGTCCCGGCGGGCGGCGGGAGGACCCAACAGTGAGGCAGGCGACATCGTCGCCCACCTCCTCGCTCCCTGGCGCCGAACGTGGGCGTCGACGAGAGGCGGCGACCGACTCGACGCCGTGCACCGCGTCACCAGCTCGGCGATCCTGGTCCTGCTGCAGGTGCTCGTCGCGGCGACCGCCGTCACGCTCGTCGCCGAGCGCACCGACGACGCCGCCGCGACCCTCCTGCTCGCCGTGCTCGTCTACCTCGTGGCCGCGGTCGCCGCCGCGAGGGGTGCCTGAGCCGAGCGCACCGGTGCGCCCACCGCCCCAGCCGTGACGACCGACGCACGAAGAGGAGCCACATGCCACCGACGAACCCACGCGGCGGACCCCGCTGGACGACGGCCCGCACCGAAGCCTTCAGCGACGGCGTCTTCGCCATCGCGATCACCCTGCTCGTCCTCGAGCTATCGGTCCCGGAGGACGAGTTCGACAACCTGTGGGCGGGGATCGCCGAGCAGTGGCCGTCCTACCTCGGGTACGCCACCAGCTTCCTCACCATCGGCGGCATCTGGCTCTCCCACCACGCCCTGTTCGGACGCCTCCAGTTCGTCGACCGACGGATCATGCGCCTCAACCTGCTGCTGCTCATGGCGGTGAGCTTCCTCCCGTTCCCAACCCGGCTCGTCGCCGAGGCGATCACGTCCACCGACGCCGAGCGGGCCGCCGTCGTCTTCTACGGCGCCGTCCTCCTCGTGATCTCCCTCCTCGTCGCCGTGCTGTGGCGAGCCGCGGCCGGCGACCCTGGGTTGCTCGAGGCGGACGTCGACCCCATGGAGATCAAGGAGATCGCTCGGGCGTCCTCTCCGAGCTTCGTCTTCTACGGTGGCGTCATGGTCGTCGCGCTCGTCGCGCCACCGGCCGCGGCGTTCGGCTACCTGGCCATCGCGGTCGCCGCAGTGATGACTGCCCGCGGCGAGGCTCCCGCCGCACTCGATCGTCCGATGACGGAGCGCCGACGGCGGCGGCGCTTGCGTCGATCCGCACCCGAACCGGCGCCCGCCGCGGGGTCGCCCGACGAGCCGGGCAGCTCACCGGCCGCGAACCGCGACCTACCGGACGATCCAATGAGTTGACGCCGACCCTGCCGATCTCACCCCCTGAGCGGGCCGAGCCCGGCGCCCATGAGCGCCGGTGCCCGCAGCCGGGTCCAGGATCCAGATCGAGCCCGCCCGCCCCCACGAGCTCGCCCGCAGAAGAGGCAGGTGCGAAGCACCCGTGTTGCACCCGACCGGCAACCGGGTCCCCGGGCTCGGGCAACGATCGTGAACGCGCTCGCCAGCACACCTGTCGATCCCGCACCGGCGAGCGTCCTGGGAGGATCCGATGACCGATGACTCGATCCGTACGCTCGCGGCCGCGCTGATCGACGCACAAGAACACGTCGACCAGGTCGTCGCCGACCAGGGGCCGGCCGAGACGGACCGTGCGCTGCAGTTCGTGATGTCGGCCTACGACCTCGCCGTCGAGATGTGGTTCCAGAAGGGTGATCCCGCCGCTCCGCGCCTGACGAACTGGGAGCGGCCCTGGCGCAAGTACGGCGGCGACAACCCCACCACCGGCTACCTCAGTGCCCCGGTCGCCGCCGGCCACACCTACCGGCTGCGGGGCGAGATCGGCACCGCCGTCTACGCCGGCGTCCAGGCCTACACCAGAGGCCCCGGCTACAACGCGCCCGCGGCCAACATCTCCGATCGCGACCTCGTCGACGCCGACGGCCGCATCTCCCTCACCATCGGCGGCGACCGGCCCGACGACGGCCACCCGTGGCTCCCTCTCGGCGACGACGACTACCTCATCATGGTGCGCCTGTACCACCGCGCACCCGAGCTTGACACGCCACCGTTCACCATCGATCGCATCGACGACCGACCGGCCTCACCCCTGGCCGCAGCCGAACGAGCCGCCGCTGCCGAGGGGTTCTTCCGCGACGAGATCCTCTCGACCATCGCGGTCACCGACACGCTCCGAGCCGCCGGCGTCAACGCCTACCCGCCACCCGACGCGCCCGTCCACCGGCCCCGCTACACCGGCGCCCTGTTCCCCACCCTCGACAACGTCTACGACGGCTTCTTCGTCGACCTCCAGCCTGGGCAGGCGCTGCTCCTGCGGGGGCGGCCGCCGGTCGCCCGCTACTGCTCGCTCGTCTTCTACGACCGGTGGTTCAACACTCCCGACTTCCCCCGGCACCGCTGCTACCGGACCCTCGACGAGCTCGTCCTCGGCGCCGACGGCACCTACGAGGCGTTCATCGGTCCCGATGACCCCGGACACGCGAACTGGATCGACACCGGCGGCCTGCTCCAGGGCATCTTCGCCATCCGCTGCCTGCTCCCCGAGCAACGCCACCTTCCCGACGTCGAGGTCATCGACCTCTCGGGTGGCGCCGTCTCGCAGCCGTCGTGAGCCCTGCGACCCGACGAATCCCGACGGGCAGCTGGCGCTCACGACCCGGGGAACCCCGGCCGGCGGCCCAACTTCGCCATCCGGTCCACGTCAGTCGAGGTGGAGAAGAGGAACCAGAGCGCGAAGCCGAAGCCGATGATCGGCAGGAACAGCGCGATCACCAGCAGCACCAACCAGATGCCGCGGCTGTGGCCGGATTCCAACCAGGCCCACGTCGGGTAGCGGAGGCAGGTCACCAACGCCCAGGCCTTGACCACGAAGAACAGCAACTCGACCATGCCGTAGACGGCCAAGGTGTCCATAGCGCTCGCTTTCCTCGGCCTGCGTCGCAGGGGTCGTCCGATCGGCTCGGTCCGCAGCATCGCGGGAAGCGACCGGCGGCTCAGAAGCCGATCGGGTGCAGTCGGGGTGCAGACCCCCGAGGGCCATCCCAGCTCGTACCAGGGCGTCCCGTTTGGTACCGCTGAGCTGGCGTTTCGCGCTGCCGCACTCCCCGACCGTACCGCCGCGTACCACCCCGTCACTTCGAAAAGTGTAGAAGAACTGTAGAAGTGCCTCGGCCGCCGGGAACCGTAGCGACAGCTCCCTCGCCGAGCCGATAGTGCCACCGGGAGCTTCTACGCGTCTCGGCGGACATGCTCCTCGAATGCGGCACGGGCCATCGCTTGTGCTTCGGTCCAGCTGACGCGCAGCTGATGCGCTCCGACTGGTGTTGCCGTGTCGGATTGCTCATCAAACACGCCCAGCCCGAACCGGTCGGCAAACGCGGCGGCGAGCTCGAACACCGCGTGTGCGATCGGTTCGGGTGTGGAGTAGCTCATCTCGAGCCGCACCCCGGAGATGGCGAGATTGTCGGGACCGTCATCGATCACCAGGTCTTCCGGATCGAGGTCGCTGACGTCTTCGACGAGGAATGCCGCCCATGGTTCGCCCCCGATCAGAGTGACTGCCTCGAACGAGTCCGCACGGCCCGCTGGCTCGCCGACGCGGTCGTCGGCTGCAAGCCACGCGACCATCTCTTTGACGGACAGTTCGGTGCCGACTGGGGCGGCGAAGGACAGGACGAAGCTCACGACGTCTCCTCGTACTGAGTAGCGAAACGCCGGTGTTCGTCCGGAGTGGGCGCATGCACCCCGAGCAACGCCATCTGATCGGACCAGCTCAGAGATCGGTTGTCGGGATCTGCCTTCCACCAGGACTCCCGACCGACCGCGGTGTAGAACGGCCACTTCCACGGGTAGTTCGCAATCCCCGTCAGCGCGTCATCACGAACCGGCGGCTCCTCGGTGGCCCACACGACCAGGGCGTCACCGACTCGCTCCTGGAACACGCCGACATCGACCAGCGCATCCGGCCCTCCCCACCGGTCCAGCACAGACGGACCGAACCAGTTGATCCAGGCAACATCTCGAAGAACCAGATAGGGGAACCCACGATTGCGGAACTGGTTCGTGAGCTCGCGCGGCGTGATCACCGCGTGGTATGCCTCCAGCTCCTCCGCGACCGCCTTGAACAGGTCGTACAGCTCGTTCCACGCCGTAGGTTCAGCCAGCAGCGCGGGTTCGATCGAACCTCTCACCTCAGACGGGAACTGCGGGTAAATCTCGTCCTCTCCGGACGGCCCCGCCCCGGGCTCCACGCGGCGGTAGTCCAACGCCGCCTCGACCGAGATGCTCATCTCGATCGGACGGTCGCGGCCCTTGGTGCCGGTCTCGAACCGGTACATCGTCGTCGACGCACGCCGGCCGGGCCTGACCTCGCCGGCGAGCTCGACCATCGCCGCCTCCACCGAGTCGTACCGCCGGCGTGGGGGGTCCCGATCGTCGATCGCGTCAGGAGCAAATCGGGGGAACCCGTCCCACGCACGCCCGAACCCGGGAAGCGACCCACCACGGGGATCCTGATAGGTCAACCACTCACAGAGAAGTATCGGGACGGCACCTGGGTCGACCGCAGGAGGGGTCAGAGACATTTCACCACTTCGATTCGTCCACCGGACTCGGCGGGTCTGTCCGATTTTCTGTGTAAACGGCCGTGATGGTTGTCATCATCAGATGTAGGGGTCGATTCGGTCGCCGTAGTGCATGGACAGGGCGTTGAGGATGGCTTTCCAGCCGTTGATCCGCCCGACGATGTCCTGGCGGTTCGGGCGCTGCTGGGTGGCGACCAAGTACAGCACTTTCAGGGCGGCTTGTTCGTTGGGGAAGTGCCCTCGGTGGCGCACGGCCCGTCGGAACTTGACGTTGAGGCTCTCGATGGCGTTGGTGGTGTAGACGACCTTGCGGAGCTCGGGCGGGAACTCGAGGAACGGCACGAACTCGTTCCAGGTGCTCTCCCACGACCGGATCATCGCCGGGTAGGTCCCAGCCCAGTTCTCGGAGAACTCAGCGAAGGCCGTCTCGGCTGCTTCGACGGTCGGCGCTTCGTAGATCGCTCGCATCTCGCGCACGATGGCCTGCCGTGCTTCTTCGACGCGTAGCGCAGACTGTTGCGCACGAGGTGCACGACGCAGGTCTGCACGGTGGCGTCGGGGCAGGTGCCCCGAACATGTCAAACCCCGGTCGACGGCGGCGCCGCCGAGGCCGACGCCGGCGCCGAGGTTCCTCCCGAACCCCTCTCTGATCGTGGTCCGCCACCGCCTGCGTGGTCGTGGTCCTCAGAGGGC
>CAZVVS010000321.1:0-5943 GCA_964630585.1 uncultured Gordonia sp. | reverse complement strand
ACGGGAGTGCCTCGCCGCCGGTCAAACCGGCTCGCCGCTCCCGCGGGTGACCGCGGTCACCCCTCCGCTTGCGGTGCCCCCGTCGCCCGGCGTGCGGCGCGGCGCCGCGGCCGACGCACGACGGCGACGGCCTCCACGTCCGACGATCCGCCGACCGGGCCGGCCGTGGTCTTGGTGACTGCCGGCGCCTCATCGTGCTCGTCGGCACCGATGACGATCGTCGTGCCGGAACCGGTCGAGACCGGGGCCCGGCGGACTCGCCGGTGGCGGACCTTGGGAGCCGGCTCAGCCGGCGCCGCAGGCTCGGAAGCCTCGGCCACGGCGACCGCGGCCTCCTCCACCACCGGAGACTCGTCAACCGCGGGAGCCGCCTCGACAGCTGGAGCATCCGCCACGACAACCTCGTCGACGGTCAGCGCCGTCTCCACGGCCGACGTCTCCTCAACGGTGGTGGCCTCGTCGACGACGAGTTCGTCGTCGGAAGTCTCCTCGATCTCGCTGACGTCGACGACCTCGACGTCATCGTTCTCGTGGATGTGCGCATGCATCGCCCGGAACAACGGGTGCTCCTGGGCGGGCGCCTTGGTCTCCGCGGCGGGCGCGTCGGCGCGACCGCTCTTCTTGCGGCGCGACCGCTTCGAGGAGCCGTCGCGGCCGGTGTCGTCGGACGGACGCACCTCGACGGGCTCGCTGTGGACGATCAGCCCACGCCCGGCGCAGTGCGTGCACGTGGTCGAGAACGCCTCGAGCAGGCCGGTGCCCAAGCGCTTGCGCGTCATCTGCACCAGGCCCAACGAGGTCACCTCGGACACCTGGTGGCGGGTCCGGTCACGGGCCAGCGACTCGGTGAGGCGACGCAGGACCAGGTCGCGGTTCGACTCGAGGACCATGTCGATGAAGTCGACGATGATCATGCCGCCGAGATCGCGCAGCCGCATCTGGCGGACGATCTCCTCGGCCGCCTCCAGGTTGTTGCGCGTCACCGTCTCCTCGAGGTTGCCCCCGGATCCGGTGAACTTGCCGGTGTTGACGTCGATAACGGTCATCGCCTCGGTGTGCTCGATGATGAGCGTGCCGCCCGAGGGCAACCACACCTTGCGGTCGAGGGCCTTGGCCAGTTGCTCGTCGATGCGGTGGGTGACGAAGGAATCGGGCGCGTCGGGCCCGGTCTTCTCGAAGCGCTCGACGCGGTCCATGAGATCGGGTGCGACGTCGCTGATGTAGCGCTCGACGAGGCTCCACGCGGTCTGGCCCTCGACGACCAGCTTGGTGAAGTCCTCGTTGAAGAGGTCGCGCACCACGCGTACCAGCAGGTCGGGCTCCTCGTAGAGCGCCTTGGGTGCGACGGACTTGCCGGACTTGCCGATCACATCGGCCGACGCGGCGTCAATCGTCTTCCATTGCGCCTCGAGGCGTGAGATGTCGGTCTCGAGGTCTTCGGCACTGATGCCTTCGGAGGCGGTGCGGATGATCACGCCGGCACCGTCGGGCACGATCTTGCCGAGGATCGACTTGAGGCGCTTGCGCTCGACGTCGGGCAGCTTGCGGCTGATCCCCGTCGACGATCCGCCCGGCACGTACACCAGGTAGCGGCCGGCCAGCGAGATCTGCGTCGTCAGGCGGGCGCCCTTGTGCCCGACCGGGTCCTTGGAGACCTGGACGAGGACGTTGTCGCCGGGCTTGAGTGCCTGCTCGATCTTGCGGGAGCCGCCGTCGAGACCGGCCGCCTCCCAGTTGACCTCACCGGCGTACAGCACGCCGTTGCGGCCGCGGCCGATGTCGACGAATGCCGCCTCCATGCCGGGCAGTACGTTCTGCACGCGGCCCAAGTAGATGTTGCCGACCATCGACGTCGAGTTGGCCGTGGTCACGAAGTGCTCGACGAGGATGCCGTCCTCCAGGACCGCGACCTGCGTGTAGTCCTCGTGCGGTACGGCTTGCTCGGCCGTGGTGTGCACCTTCTCGCGCACTACCATCACACGCTCGACCGACTCGCGCCGTGCCAGGAACTCCGATTCGCTCAGAATCGGCGGGCGGCGCCGACCGGCGTCGCGGCCATCGCGGCGGCGCTGACGCTTCGCCTCGAGGCGGGTGGACCCGGAAATGCCTTGTACCTCGTCGCGCGAACGCTTGCTGCGCGGCTCGCGCTCGTGCACGACGGTGTTGGGCGGATCGTCCGGCGACGCCTCGTCGGTACCTTCGCCACCGCCCTTGCGGCGCCGACGGCGGCGGCGGCGCTTGGACGTCGCGGTGGCACCCTCGTCATCGGAGTCGGCGTCAGTGTCGGCGGACTCATCTGATTCGGCGTCGGCATCCGCATCCGAGGCCTGCTCGGTATCGTCGGCCGCCGGCTTGTCGTCGGCGTCCTCACCCTTGGCCTCGTCGCTCTTGGCGCTGTCGCCCTTGGCCTCGTCGTCGCTGTCCTCGTCGCCGGTGCCCTCGGCACCGGCTTCGCCGCGACCACGACCACGGCCGCGGCGTCCACGACGGCGACGGCGCGACCGGCTCGGCGCCTCGTCGGACTCGTCACCCTCGGTAGTCGTCGGCTCATCACCGTCATCGGCGGTCGCCTCGTCCGCGGACGCCGCGGGTTCGTCGTCGCGCACCGGCGGGGCTGGCGGTGCCTCGGGGGGAAGGAACAGCGGGTTGGCGCTCGCGGCGGCGCCGGCCGGTTCGATGGGGACATCGGTGGCGGCGCCAGCCGCGGAGAACAGCGCCGTCGACACGCTGGCCGTCGACGTGGCCGCCGCCGACTCGCCAGTGGTCTCAGCAGACTCCTCGAGGGATCCGCCGATCCGGTCGACGACGCGCTGTGCGATCTCGCGGTCGATGGTCGCGGATGCGCTGCGAACATCCGAACCCAGCGCCTCGAGGTGGTCGAGCACGTCTCGGCTCGTGCCACCCAGCAGTCGTGCCAGGGCGTGGACGCGCATCTTGTCGGGAAGTTCTGTTGCCGGTGCCGACGCATTTGCGTCGATCGGCGACCCGTTGTCGGTCACGTATTCTCCTTGCACCCCCGGGCGCGTCGAAGATCAACGCGGCCACTCGGGGGCTCAGCGGTATGCGGTTGTGGGTCGAGCCGGTTGCCGGCGTCGACCGCGTGGCTGGTCTTTCGGTGCGCTGCAGCCGGACCGGGAAACCGGTCAGACGTGCAGGGCGCGCCTCGTGGTGAGTGCTGTCCACGGACCTCGACGCCGCGGCGGTTCTCCGTCGATCTCAGTGGAGGTACGCCGTGGGGAGGCCTGCTCACGAACGCAGTGGAAGTCGCTGGTCGCGGGCGGTGAACCGTCACCGTGTGTTGAGACCGAGACAGGTGTGTCGGCCACAACATCGCCAGTATCCCACATCGGGGTGGGATAGGGAGAATCCCGCGCAGGACGGCGGGACCGGGCGTGTCTTACAGACCCGGGAACCAGAGCTCGATCTCGCGCAGCGCGGACTCCGTCGAATCCGAGCCGTGCACGAGGTTCGTCTGGGTCTCGAGCGCGAAATCACCGCGGATGCTACCCGGCGTCGCCTTCTCGACCGGGTCGGTGCCACCGGCGAGCTGTCGCCATGCCGCAATCGCACGGGGCCCCTCGACGACCGCCGCGATCAGCGGGCCAGAGGTGATGAACTCGATAAGGTCGCCGTAGAACGGCTTGCCCTCGTGCTCGGCGTAGTGGGCGGCGGCCACCTCGACGGTGGCGGTGCGCAGGTCGAGTGCGACGAGGGTCAGGCCTTTGGCCTCGATCCGGCGGATGACTTCGCCGACGAGGCCGCGGGCAACACCGTCGGGCTTGATGAGTACCAGGGTGCGTTCGGTCACGCGCTGATAGTACTGCGGAGTTATCCACAACCTGATCGCGGGCCATTCCGACGAGGACCCGCGGGGCGTAGCCTACGACCATGGACGCAGCGGAGCAGGAGCGGAAGATCAGCCAACATGGCAACGACATCGCGGCGATCTACGACATCCTGACCGACCACAGCAGGATCCTCGACGAGCACACCAGAACTCTCGACGAGCACACCAGGATCCTCGACGAGCACACCAGAACTCTCGACGAGCACTCCGTCAAGCTCGACATACTCGACACCAAGGTCGACACAATCGACACCAAGGTCGACACAATCGACACCAAGGTCGACACACTCGATAGAAAGCTGAACCTCGTCCTCGAGCGGCTGTCCTAGTCGGCGATGGGCTCCTGCCCGGGTAATTGGCCGTTGGCCATGCGCTGCTCGACGTCGCGCTTGATGTAGATGACGTAGGCCCAGACCAGGGCGAAGATGAAGCCGATCACCGCGATCGACCAGTGGAAAATTCCTCCGACGATGGTCAGCAGCGTCAACACGCAGTTCAACGTCAACGCCCACGGACGGCTCTGGTACCGGCACGCCAGCACGAGCACGACGATCAGGGCACTCAGGTAGGTGATCGACACGGCGGTCAGACCACCGCCGATCTTCCCGACGACGGGAAATGCGAGGCCGACGACAATGGCCTGCAGGATCAGCAGGCCCGACATGACACCGCGCAGACCCTTCCACGGGTCGTTGGTCGGCGGGGTGAACCGGGCTCCGCTCGCGGATTCGTCGGTCATGCCGGTTCCTTTCCGAACAGCAATCGCGCGGCGCCTGCCGTGACGACGGAGCCGGTGATGACGACGCCGGCACCGGAGAGGGGGGCGCCCTCGTCTTCCTCGGCCAGGGCAATCGCCTGCTCGACTGCGTCGGGCAGGAACGGCTCGACGATGACGCGATCCTCCCCGAAGATCGGCACCGCCACGTCGGCGAGCCGCTCGGTGTCCATCGCGCGCGGCGAGCCGTTGTTGGTGAGCACGATCTTGTCGAGGACCGGTTCAAGCGCGTCCAGGAGCCCGGCGACGTCCTTGTCCCCCAGGACCGACACGACGCCGATCAGGCGCTGGAAGTCGAACTCCTCGGTCAGTGCCTGCGCGAGTGCGGCGGCGCCGTGCGGGTTGTGCGCCGCGTCGAGGTAGACCGTCGGGGCGCTGCGCACCCGTTCGAGGCGGCCGGGGTTGGTCACCGACGCGAATCCGGCGCGCACCGCGTCGACGTCGAGCCGACGGTCGGCTCCGGCGCCGAAGAACGCCTCGACCGCGGCGAGCGCGAGGGAGGCGTTGGCCGCCTGGTGGGCGCCGTGCAGCGGCAGGAAGACCTCCGAGTACACCCCGCCGAGACCCTGGAGTTCCAGCAGCTGGCCGCCCACGGCGGTGCGCGCATCGAGGACGGTGAACTCCGACCCGGCCCGCGCGACCACCGTGCCCGCCTCGACGGTGGCGCGCAGGAGGACGTCGGCCACTTCGGGTTCCTGGGCCGCCAGGACGGTCACCGGGTCGAGCGGGACCAGCGCATCGGGGTCGGCACCCTTGATGATCCCGGCCTTCTCCCCGGCGATCGCGGCGAGCGTGTCCCCCAGGTAGTCGGCGTGGTCCATGGCGATCGGAGTGATGACCGCGACCTGCGAGGAGACGACGTTGGTCGCGTCCCACCGGCCGCCCATCCCGGTCTCGACGATGGCGACGTCGACGGGTGCCTCGGCGAAAACGGCGAAGGCCATCGCCGTCAGCACCTCGAACTTGCTCATCCGCGGGCCGCCGGCCGCCGTCGACGAGTCATCGACCATGGTGATGTACGGCTCGAGTTCGCGGTAGGCGTCGACGTAGGCGCGCGGGGTGATCGGCGCGTTGTCGACAGAGATCCGTTCGGTCGCCAGCTGCAGGTGCGGGCTGGTGATTCGACCGGTGCGGCGGTGCATGGCGGTCAGCAGGGCGTCGATCATCCGCGTC
Source organism: uncultured Gordonia sp. (assembly GCA_964630585.1). Classification (GTDB taxonomy): domain Bacteria; phylum Actinomycetota; class Actinomycetes; order Mycobacteriales; family Mycobacteriaceae; genus Gordonia. The sequence goes on along the minus strand of CAZVVS010000321.1, from coordinate 148 downwards.
ACCGACGTCTTGCCGTTGGTGCCGGCAATGTGGATCGACGGATAGGACCGCTGCGGCGAGCCGAGCAGGTCCATCAGCGCGCTGATCCTGCTCAGCGACGGTTCGATCTTGGTCTCCGGCCAGCGCGTGTCCAGTTCGGCTTCGACGT
>CAZVVS010000320.1:0-5959 GCA_964630585.1 uncultured Gordonia sp. | reverse complement strand
ATCGTTGAGCGGGCTGCGATTAGCCGTTGCCGTTGAGCAGGCGCTTGATGCGCGGGGCATCGTTTTCGGAGACGACGGTGGTCCCGTCGAGGCGGCGCTTGCGGTGCGACGACTTGTGCTCCAGGAGGTGGCGCTTGTTGGCCTTCTGGCGCATGATCTTGCCGCTGCCGGTCACCTTGAATCGCTTCGCGGTGCCCTTGTGGGTCTTTGCCTTTGGCATGGGTACTTCCTGTTCATCCAACCGGGCCCGGGCCCGGAATCGTCGGCTCCGTCGGGGTGACGGAACCCGGAAATGGTCTGTGTGTTCGGCGGCTATTCCGACTCGGCGGGCTTGGGCTCCGCCTTCGCGCTGCGGCCCGAGTCCTGAGCGGCCTTGGCGCGGGTCTTGGCTCCCTTGTGCGGGGCCAGGACCATCGTCATGTTGCGCCCATCCTGCTTCGCCGAGGTCTCGACGAAGCCGTACTCGGCGACATCGGTGCCCAGTCGCTGCAACAGCCGGTAACCGAGTTCGGGGCGCGACTGCTCGCGTCCGCGGAACATGATCGTGACCTTGACCTTCGATCCGGCTTCCAGGAAGCGGATGACGTGACCCTTCTTGGTCTCGTAGTCGTGGTCGTCGATCTTCGGACGGAGCTTCTGCTCCTTGATGACGGTCATCTGCTGGTTGCGACGCGACTCACGCTGCTTCTGCGCGGCCTCGTACTTGAACTTGCCGTAGTCCATGATCTTGCAGACCGGCGGCCGGGCGTCCGGCGCCACCTCCACAAGGTCGAGATCGGCTTCTTCGGCCAGACGGAGCGCATTCTCAACACGCACGATGCCCACCTGCTCACCGTTCGGACCGACAAGTCGGACCTCGGGGACGCGGATGCGCTCGTTGATGCGAGTCTCAGTGCTGATGGGGCCTCCTCGGTAGGTTGTTCTCCGGGTCGACCGCCGTGTGGAACGCGGGACGGAAAGCGAGAAGCGCTGCCTCAACAAGAAAGCCCCACCGGGTATTGGCTGCGAAACCAATGCCCGAGGGGCTCCGATGCCGACCAACAAGCGCACAGCACGACGAGAAGGTTCCCGTCGAGGGCGCGTGTCGGACCGTGTAACTGCTGCGCATTGCTGCTGTCGCGTCGCACGGTGGGAGCGGAACTCCACTTGCCTGCCCCGGTAACCCGGAGCGGTCGCACTGTGACAGTCTAACAGTCATGTCCGAGAACACCTATTCGACGCCGGACCCCTCCGACGACGGGGATGCGCAGGTCCGCGAGCTGGGCGACATCCCCGCAATCGAGGTCATCACCCGAGCCGTCGTCATGCTGATGAGCTCGGCCGCCGAGAAGCTCGGATTGGCCGAGGGTGCCACCGACGACGACGTGGATCTCGACGAGGCGCGCAAACTGATCACCGCTCTGGCCGGCCTGTTCGACGCCGCTCGTGGCGACCTCGGTCTGCACGCGACCCCCATCCGTGACGGTCTGAAAGGCCTGCAGGCCGCGTTCCGTGAAGCCAGCGCCATTCCCGATGCGCCGGGTGAGGGGCCGGGCGAGAAGCTGGTCTGACCCGGCCCCGCCCGTCACTCCTCCCGGTGCAGCCGGTCGAGCAGGACGGCCAACCCGGCGGCCTCGCCGAGGTCACCGCCGCGCGGCCGGATGGTCCCGTTCTCGCAGATCTGCGCCCGCATCCCCCGCGGGGTCGGGCGCCGCTCCCGCCGACGCGGCTTGGCCGGTTCCGGCAGCGCCGCCTCGAGGTCCTTGCGGGAAACCCCTGCCCAGTGGGCCGCCATGTGGACCCAGTGGCGGCAGAGACCGCACCCGCACCGCTTGTCGCCGCGCGCCTTGTGGCCCGCCGTGCGGGCCACCACGATTGCCACCGCGAACCGCATCTTGCCGTTGCTCACCATTTCCTGTTTCCTCCATCTCCCTTTGGGTACACGTCTCCTGTGAGACGTCCTTAGGGCGGGGAATTGTCAGGTCAGGCGGACTGCAAGGCGGTTTCCTTTCGGTAGGTGCAAAACGGTTGTCGGCTGCGCCGGGTAAAACGTTACGGGTTCTCAAGCGCCGCTGCCTCGGCGCGCGCATGCGCCGCGCCGTCGGCCTCGTCGAGGTCGTCGAGGATGCCAGCCAGCATGGTCAAGGCCGACGCCACAGCAGATTTGATCGAGGCGATGACAGGATGGGCCCGCAGGGTGACGCGACCGATGCTGACTGCTTCGTCGAGCAATGCGCGAGCCTCTTCCGTTTCACCCTGTGCCCGACGAACCGAGGCGAGCCTCGACAAGGTATCGATCACGCCGTGCGCCTCCCGTGGCGAAGCCGGCTGCAGGTCGGCCAACCGCCGACGCATGGACAGGGACTCGGCGAACACAGCCTTCGCACCGTCAAGATCGCCGCGCAGCCGCCGCACGTCGCCGACGTTGTTCAGTGCGGCGGTCACGTTCCGCACGGCCTCGGTCGAATCAGGCTCGACCTCCATCACCCGACCGAAGGCTTCCAGTGTCTCGTCGAACGCCTCTTGGGCTCCTTCCAGATCGTTCCTGGCCATCCTCAAGACGCCGACGTTGTTCAGCGAAATGGTCACATCCCGTTCCGCCCCCAACGATCCCGGCTGCGCTTGCGCCAACCAGCGCCTCAGCGCCAGTGATTCCTCGTACGCCGTTTGGGCACTGTCGAGTTCGCCTCGTGCCCAACGGACTGCGCCGACATCGTTCAACGCAACAGTCACATCGCGCGCCGCCTCCACCGATCCCGGTCGCATCCGCGCCAATCGACGCCCCAGCGCCAGAAACTCCTCGTAGACCGCCTGGGCACCGACGAGATCGCCGCGCGTCTCCTGCACCCGTCCGACATTTCGTAACGCGACGCCCACATCCCGTTGCGCCCGCGCCGCGCCCTGCGGCACCACCTGCCGGGACAACGCCAGTTGCTCTTCAAATGCCGATTGAGCACCCTCGAGGTCACCGCGCGCGAGCCGTGCGTTGCCCACGTTGTCCAATGACGCACAAACTGTGCGCCCCGCCTCCACCGACTCAGGCTCGACCTGAAGAACTCCCCGGAACAGTTCCAACGCCTCGTCAAACAACGGCTCCGCGGCAGCCAGGTCGCCCCGCTGCTGCAGCAAGTAGCCCAAATTGTGCAATGCAATGCCCAGTTCACGTCCCGCTTGGGTGGACTCCGGGTCGTCGTCAGCTGCGGTCCGTCGCAACGCCAGGGATTCAGCCAGCGCCTGTTCACTGCCATCCAGGTCGCCAGAAGCGAGCAGATTGGAGCTCAAGTTGTTCAACGCCCAGGCGACTTGGCGACCTGCTGCCGCGCCACCGCCCGAGCGTGCGAGCACAACCAAGACGTGCTGCAACTCGAGTCGATCACCCGGCGGCAAGTAGCGGCGATCGACATCTGCCGGGGATGCGACCAGCCATTCCATTCCGCCGTCGGTCAACGCGGAGCGGTCCAATTGGGCGATGAGGGCAACCCCGGAACCCGGATGCGCATCAAGAGCGCGCATGAGGACGAGTTCTGAACCGGGCGGGCGGTGATTAGCCGCACGCGCCAAGACCCCGGCAAGGGCTGGTCGCTCTCCATCGGACTCTGCACTAGCGGCGATGGTGTGCCAGATGACATCCAGAGCATCGGTGTCATCCCACGTCTCCTGTGCGTCGAGGACACCGACTATCCGGGCGTGCACGTCTGGACCGGCCAAACTCGCGGCATGCTGCTGGACGATCGCATGGGCAAACGCCAACCTCCCAGCGGCATCGGTGGTCCGCAACTGGTCACCCAAGACACGCTGGGCGACGGCGACGGTGAGGTCTGCATCCGGGTCGTCGGGCAGCAGGGCCGCCAGGTCTGCGGGCGCGAAACCCGATCGCGCGGTCGCCAGTACGCCCAACAGCAGTGCGGCGGGCTGGTCGCCGATGCGCTCTGCCACCCGACCCAAGAACACACCGGCCAGGCCCGCCGTGTCAGATGGCAACGACCGGGCCTCGCCGAGCAGCAGCTGCTCAATCGCCATTGCTTGATCTTCGGCCGCCGCGATCGACACAAAGTCCTCAGCGCTCAGATCGGCCAGCAAGTCCACCGCCAAGCGGACCCACAGCGGCGATCTCGACGCCTCCCCGATGATCGCCAACACCGAAGCCGGCAACGCCCGACCGGCCTGACCCGCCCACGACCGCGCCGCCTCCACCGCAATCGCAGGGGACAGTTCGCCGACGTCGACCCGATCAACCCCGACACCCGTAAGAAGGGCGGCATGGTCGGGGTTTGTCGTCGAGCACAGCAACCCGATCGCCGGCGGGATCACCCGGACGGGCCACACATCGGACTGGGCACGATCATCAGCCAACGCATCCAACGCATCAACCACGATCACCAACCGGCCGTCAATTGCCGTCTCGGCCTCGGTCAACACATCACGCCACCACTGGATGAACGCATCCTCATCCGCATCGGCTGGTGCGCTCAATTCATGGCCGATCAACGGCTGCAACTGCTCCACCAACCGCAACACCACATCCCGCCCAGACACCCCCGTCGACGACGCACCCAACAACACCGACACCACCGACGTGCTGGGATCAGCCCGCAAGCGATCCTCCACCGCACACAGAACCGTCGACTTACCCGTCCCCGACTCCCCCACCAACACCACCCGATCACCAGCAGCCATCCGGTCGGCGAGATCGCTGATCAGAGATTCGCGACCGACAACCACCGTGTGGTCATCACGGAACAACCGCTCCGCGCCCTCCCAACCCGCACCCGAGGCCGCAATCACCAACTCCGCACGCCGCCGCACCGGACCCGACAACACCCCAACCATCAAATTCTCGAACGAGGCCCGCTCACCCCCGATGACGACGGCAGCCAGGTCCACCGACTCACTCACCACCTCGACGGTCGCCTCGTAGCGCAGCGTCTCGACACCCTTCTGGGCAGCCTTCGCGGCAACGTCATCGCGAAACGCCGTCACCCGATCCCGATCCGGATCGACCCACCCCGCCGGCGCTACACCCACCAACTCCCGCAGCACCACCACGTGCTCGCCGTCGGGCGCCGAATCCCACAACATCCCGAACCCGAACTCCAACTCCGTCACCGACAACCCCTCCACCCGCTGGGCGGCCGGCACCCCCGCCTGATCAGCCACCCACCGCGCATGCACCCCGTCGGGCACATAACCGACCCGCTCACCCACCAGCCCCACAAACAACGGCCGCGCGCGAGCCACCTGCTGCAAACACACATCCACGACGCGCCGGGCCGCCTCCTCCTCATCCACACCCACGGTGTCCACACCCCACCGCAAATCGATGATCTCCACCCGACAGCCCAAGTCCTTCAACTGCTCATCGAGCCGCTCCCGCACCACACCGGCCAACACGTCCCGCTCACCATGGAAATCACGGAACGTCGACGACACGAATACCGGCACAACCGCCACGACAGCTCCCAGTCATCAGGGTTCGATTCGTTGACGCGAACTTCCTCAGAGTACGAGCCGGGGCCGGAAAGAAATCCCGTTGACCGCATCCGATGCACGCATCTAGCGTTCGTACGTGACCACCGATGGCAACACGCACGTGCAGGTCCGGATCACCACCGGCGAGGTGCGAGGCACGACCGTCGACGGTATGTGCGTCTTCCGCGGGATTCCGTACGCACGACCACCCGTCGGCGAACTCCGCTTGGCCGCGCCAGTCCCCGCGTGCCATTGGGACGGTGTGCGCGACGCTCTCGAGTTCGGGCCGCCACCACCCCAATCCACGCTGATCGGCGTGCCCGTCGGCCACCCGGAGTCAGGGGATGCGGAGGACGACTGGCTCACGCTGAACATCTGGACACCAGACACCACCGCCTCCGGACTGCCGGTGATGGTGTGGATCCACGGCGGCGGATACTCCTACGGCTGGTCGGGCGATCCGCTCTTCGACGGGGCCGCGCTCGCCTCCGACGGTGTCGTCGTCATGACG
>CAZVVS010000319.1:0-6032 GCA_964630585.1 uncultured Gordonia sp. | reverse complement strand
CACCTTAGCGCACGCTGGTGCGCTCGGACGAATCGCCCTCCTCGCGCATCAGTGCGACGCGCGGGACTTCTTGAACCACGTCCACAACGCGGTGACGACGATCGCGCCGATGATCGAGAAGATGAGCCCGCTGGGCTCAATGACAAAGCGGTGCTGGGTGATCAGGCCGTGCAGAATCCCGCCGACGAACGAGCCGATGATCCCCGAGAAGAACGCCAGCGACCAGTCCATCGTCGACACCTTGCTCACACCGAGGACCAGCTGAGCGATCCCTCCTGCGATCATGCCGAAGAGAATGACGCCGATGATGATCAGACCCGCTGCACCCATGCCGGGAAGTATGGCACAGCCGTACCGGGCGACAACGCTCAGTCGGTGTCGCGGTGCGGGAGCACGACGTGCTGCCCCTCGACGTCGTGGGTCCGCATCGGCAGGCCGTACACGGCACTGACCCGCTCGGCCGTCAGCGTCGCCCGCGGTGCTCCGACTGCGACCAGCCGACCGCAACCATGCTCGTCGGGTGCGAGCACCGCGACGCGGTCGCTGTAGGCGGCGGCCAGGTTGAGGTCGTGTACGACGACGAGCGCGGCCGCACCCCCGTCGACCGCCCGCCGCACGACGGCCATGACCTGCTCCTGATAGTGCGGGTCCATTGCGGCGGTCGGCTCATCGAGTACCAGGATCGGCGTCCCCTGTGCCAGGACGCGTGCCAGCGCGACGCGCCCGCGCTCGCCTCCGGACAGACTCTCGAAGCTGCGCCGGGCGAACCCCGTCACATCGCAAGCGGTCATCGCCGCGGCCACGACCGCATCGTCGTCGAGGCGCTGATCGGTGCGGGCCCAGGCGTGGCGGGCCATCTGCACCACCTCTGCGCAGGTGAACGTGAATCCGATGGTGTGCTCCTGCGGCAGAACCGCGCGCCTGCGGGCCTGCTCGAGCGCAGACATCTCCGAGATCGGCTCGCCCATCAGCTCGACGGTCCCCGCAGAGGCCCCCAAGGTGCCCGCGATGGCCGACACCAGCGTGGACTTGCCGGCGCCGTTCGGGCCCACCAGGCACACCAGCTCTCCTGCGTCGACATCCAACGACACGTCCGCCAGTACTTGGCGCTGTCCGCGGGAGACGGCGAGCCCGGTGACGCGCAGCGCGGTCACAGCCAGCCTCCACGCTTCATCTCGCGGCGCAACAGCAGCAGGAAGACCGGACCACCGACCAGGCTCGTCACCATGCCGATGGGTAGTTCACCGTAGGGCACCAGGGTGCGCGCCGCCAGGTCGGCGGCGGTGAGCAGCCCCGCACCGGCCAGGGCGCTCGCCGGGATCAAGACCAGGTGGCGCGGTCCGACGATGAGCCGCATGAAGTGCGGCACCACCAGACCGACGAACAGGATGATGCCGCAGAAGCTGACCGCCGCCGCCGTCAGCAGTGCGACGATGACCACCGCCATCCGCCGTAGCTTCTCGACGTCGACGCCGAGGTGTCCGGCGGTGTACTCCCCCAGCGACAACAGGTCGATCTGGCGGGCCAACAGCAGCGATGCCACCAGGCCGATCACCACCAGCACGCCGACGAGCAGGACCTGGTCCATCGTGGCCCGGTTGAGGCTGCCCATCTGCCAGAACACGATCTGGTCGCGCGCGGCCGGTGTCGCACGGTATGTGAAGAAGGCGATGAGACCGCCGGCGAAGGCATTGACGGCAATGCCGGTCAGGATGAGGCTGACCACCCGGGTGCGTCCCGCCGACCGCGACGCCAGGTAGACGAACAGCGTGGTCACCAGACCTGCGGCGAAGGCCCCACCCGCGACGTAGTAGCCCGCCGCCCCCAGCCCGCCGACGGCGATCACCCCGGCCGCACCGGCCGCTGCCCCCGACGAGACCCCGATGACGCCGGGCTCGGCGAGCGGGTTGGCGAAGACCCCCTGCAGCACCGCGCCCGCACAGCCCAGCGCCGCACCGACCGCCAGCGCCAGATAGACCCGCGGAATCCGCACCTGCCAGAGCGTGTCCTCACCGACCTGATCGGGCAGCGGCCCCACCGAGATGCTGATGTGGTGCAGCAGCGACCCGACCACTTGGGCGAGTGGCACCGGGTTCTGGCCGATCGCCATGGAGTAGAGCCCCACGACGACGGTCAGCGCGAGTGCGAGCGCCAGCGCCAGCCCGGCGCGCACCCGCCGGATCTCACCGGTACCCGGCCCACTGTGTCCCATTGGCTCAGTCCTCGTAGAGGGCTTTGGCCAAGGCGAGGGCGACCGCGCCGGTTCGCGGCCCGAACGTCAACAACTGGCCGTCGGGCATGTCGATCACCGTGCGCGTGCGCCCGGCCGGTGTCTGTGCGACGCCGGGCACGCGCAGCAGCCCGTCGATGCCGCCGACCGACGCCAATCCGTCGGTCATCATCAACAACACGTCCGGTGCGGCCTTGATCAACCCCTCGGCCGTCAACGACGTGTACGGCTCTTTCAGTCCGGCCGCTGTGCCGGCGTCTACGCCGCCGAGAAACTCGATGAGCTCGGACGCCCCGGAGCCGGGGCCGCCCAGGATCATCAACCCGGTGCCGCGCGCGTACAGGAACGCGATCTTCAGTTTCGGGTTCAAGCGGGGAACCAGAGCGCGGGCCTGCGCGATCTGCCCGTCGACCCGTTTCACCAGCTCTTCCCCCGCCGCCACCACGCCCAGTGACGCCGCGGTCGCCCGCAGTTGGGCGGCAGTGTTGTCGAGGTTTCGCGACGGGTCGCCCAGCACGACGGGGATGCGAGCGGCGCGCAGCCGGACGGCCAGCGCCGACACCGACGGCAACGAGGCGTCGGCGAGCACCACCGTCGGGCGCAACGCCAGGAGCGCCTCGAGGTTGGCATTGGTGCCGTCGGGGGTGAGCACCGGGATGTGTTCGGCGGCGGGGAACTTCGTCGCGATGTCACGCCCGACGAGGTTGGCGCCGAGTCCGAGGGCGAACACGGTCGTGCCGTAGGTGCCGAACCGGTCGAGCGCGACGATGCGGCTCACGTCGGTGACCGTGACGTTCGGCCCGTCCGACGACGCGACGGTCGTCGGCAGCTGCGGCACCGGGTTGTGTTCCACCGGCACCGGATCGGCCGGGATCGACGCACTGCGCGGTCCGGCGGGTACCACCGTCGGCGCCGGAGAAGACCCGCCCACCTGCAGCGGTGTGGTCGTACACCCGACGAGGAGCGCCAGACAGGCCACCGCAACGGCGACGCCCGTCCGGCGCGGACTCCTCATCGGTGGGCGCTCGCCGCTATCAGTGGTGCGAGCGAGACGCGCCCATGCCGACGAGAGCCTCGGCGGACTCCGCCGACAGCTTCCACGAACCGTCGACCAGGTCGAAGGTGTAGGGCACCGTCACCGGCGCCGGGGTGTGCGGGCTGGCAACCTCGACCTGCGCGACGGCCTTGTCGGCGCCCTGAGCGGCGACCGACTTCACGGTGAACTTGTCCGGCGTGTAGCCACCGCGGGACGCGGACTGGGCGAAGTCGTGCAGCTTCTCACCCCAGGACGTGTCGGACGAGTCGACGAGCGCGGCCGCGGCCTCGGGCGTGGTGTCGGGGTTGACGATGGTCCGCAGGATCTCCTGCGCCTTCGCAGCGTCGAGCGTCTGGGTCTGCACAACCGACGGCACGGTGCCGGTGGCATCGGACGCCTGCTCGGAGTTGGTGCAGCCAACGGCGCCGAACAGCGCGACGGCAGCCAGGGCGCTGACCGCGCCGGCGATGCGAAGGTTCATCAAGGTGTTCCCTTTCTCCAGCGGCGCCGAACCGGCACCGGATAAGGCCATCCTAATCGCACCGATTTCGGCGCCTACCGCTTGCGTCGTTGCTCACGCTTGTCGCGCACCCGCACGTTGACCCGCACCGGTGAGCCGTGGAATCCGAACTCCTCGCGCAACCGTCGTTCCAGGAACCGGCGGTACCCCGCCTCCAGGAAGCCGGTGGTGAACAGCACGAACGTCGGAGGCCGCGTCGCCGCCTGCGTGGCGAACATGATCCGCGGCTGGCGCCCGCCGCGCACCGGCGGCGGATTGGCCGCGACGACGTCCTTGATCCAGTTGTTCAGCTGCCCGGTGCCGACGCGCTTGTCCCACGACGCGAGGGCCTCCTCGAGAGCGGGCACCAGCTTGCCCACGGCCCGACCGGTCGTCGCCGAGATGTTGACGCGCGAGGCCCACTGCACCCGGCTCAGCTCGCGGTCGATCTCCTTGTCGAGGGTGTAGCGCCGGTCCTCGTCGACGAGATCCCACTTGTTGAACGCGATGACCAGCGCGCGACCGGTCTCGACCACCAGGCTCAGTACCCGCAGGTCCTGCTCGGTGAGCGGTTCGGAGGCGTCTATGAGCAGGATCGCGACCTCGGCGGCCTCCAAGGCCGACCGGGTGCGCAGCGACGCGTAGTACTCGTGACCCGACGCGGTGCGCACCTTGCGGCGCAATCCGGCGGTGTCGACGAACAGCCACGTCTTGCCGTCGATCTCGATGAGTTCGTCGACGGGGTCGACCGTCGTCCCGGCGACGTTGTCGACGACCGAGCGCTGTTGGCCGGCCAGCTTGTTGAGCAGCGAGCTCTTCCCGACATTCGGCTTGCCGACGAGGGCGACGCGGCGCGGACCGCCGACGGGCGCGGCCACCCGTGTTTGCTCGGGCAGCACCTTGAGGACCTCGTCGAGCAGGTCACCGGCGCCCCGGCCGTGTGCGGCCGACACCGGGTGCGGCTCACCCAGGCCCAACGACCACAGGGCTGCTGCGTCGGCCTCGGCGCGCTCGCTGTCGACCTTGTTGGCGGCCAGCAGGACGGGAACCTTCGAACGCCGCAGAACGCGCGCGACAGCCTCGTCGGTGGCCGTGGCGCCGACCGTCGCATCGACGACCAGCACGATCGCGTCCACCGACTGCATCGCGCGCTCGGCCTGGTCGGCGACCGCCTGCTGCAACCCCTTTGCGTCGGGTTCCCACCCGCCGGTGTCGACGACCATGAACGACCGTCCCGTCCAACTGGCCGGGTAGGCGACGCGGTCGCGCGTCACACCGGGAAAGTCCTCGACGACGGCCTCACGGCGACCGAGGAATCGGTTGACCAGCGTCGATTTGCCGACGTTGGGCCGGCCGACGATCGCCACCGATGGCAATGCGGCGGCGGCACCGGTCGCGTCGTCGTCTCCGACCGCGTCGACGACCTGCCAGTCGGCCTCGTCGGTCCACACTCCGTCGCCGGGAAGGGAGTCGGCTCCCAGAACCTCGTCGGTCACCGCTGCACTCCGATCCGTTGCTGCACCATCTCGGTCAACGCGGCAAGCACCTGCGCCAGCGTCAAGTCGCTTGTATCGAATTCCACTGCGTCGTCAGCCCGCCGCAGCGGCGACACCGCCCGCGTCGAATCCAGGTGATCGCGGCGGTTCACGCTCGCCAACACCTCGTCCAGGTCGCTCTCGGTCCCGTTCGCGAGGTTCTGCCGGTGGCGCCGCAGGGCACGCGCCTCCGGTGTCGCGGTGAGGAAGACCTTGAGCTCGGCGTCGGGGAACACCACGGTTCCGATGTCGCGCCCCTCGACGACGACGAACCGGCCCTGCGCCACCTCTTGCTGCAACCGCACCATCTGCTCGCGGACCGCCGCGTTGGCGGCGACCGCGGACACCGCCGCAGTGACGTCGGCGGCACGGATCGCCGTGGACACGTCCTCGTCGTCGAGCAACACCACGGTGTCGCCATCCCGGTCGCGAAGGTCGATCGTCAGACGGGAGACCAGCTTCGCCACGGCATCCTCGTCGTCGGGGGCCAGCCCGGCGCGCAGAACCGCCAGGCTCGCCGCCCGGTACATCGCACCCGTGTCGAGGTATTGAGCGCCGATCTCATCGGCCAGCAGGCGCGACACCGACGACTTACCCGTGCCGGCCGGGCCGTCGATCGCGACGACCTGGGTCGCATCCTCAGTGGTCGGATCCTCGCCGGTCACAATCCCACCGCCTTGTACAGGGCGCCGATCTCATCGCGGCCCAGAACGCGGATCGACCCGGGGCGCT
>CAZVVS010000318.1:0-6061 GCA_964630585.1 uncultured Gordonia sp. | reverse complement strand
CGAGGCGACGTGCAGGACGCGGTCGGCAGACGTGAGCTCGAACCGGTCGACCTGGGCGGCGACAAAGTTGGCGATCCCCCGATGGGCGATGGCGGCAGCCTTGGGTTTGCCCGTCGAACCCGACGTGTACAGCAGGTACGCGAGATCGTCGACGTGGAGCGGGCGGCACAGCTCGGCCTCCGCGATCGGCGCGTCCGGATGCGCGGCGATCCGACTCACCGCGTCGTCGTCGGCGAGGTCGAGCCATGCCACCGCGTCGGCCCCATCGACGTCAGCCCCGTCGGATCCACCCAAGGGCACAATCCCGGCGCACAGCCCGATCCGCGCCCCGCAGTCGGCGAGCATCATCGCCTGCCGCTCCACCGGGTAGTTTGGGTCGATGGAGGTGAACGCCGCCCCCGTCTTGGCCACCGCCACCGTGGCCAGCACCGATTCGGCTGACCGGGCAATCGCGATCGCGACCACGTCGCCGGGCCCCGCGCCCTGTGCGATGAGTTCGCGCGCCAGTTGGTTGGTCGCAGCAGCGAACTCGGCGCGGCTCATCCGACGCTCTCCCGACAGCGCCCTCTCCGCAGCGTCGGCGCGCTGCTCGCTGCGCTCAATCAGCTCGCGCAGCGTCGCCGGTTCCACCCCGGGCATCGGCGCGGCCAGGGCGGCAACCTCGGCCGACCCGACGAGGCAGATCGACGCGAGGACGGCCCGCGGCCGCGCCACCATCGCCGCGACACAGGTCTGCAACCACTGCGCGAACCGCTCGACGGTGGCCTCATCGAAGAGATCGGTCGCATAGCGGATCTCGGTGAGGATCTGCGGCCCATCTGGGCCGACGGTTCGGACGAAGTCGAACTCCAAGTCGGCCTTCACCATCGGATTCGGCAGGGTGAGTGGATCGACGGAGACGCCCTGGTCACCTGCCCCACCGCCGGCGAGTAGGGTGCGGTGGTCCTGCTCCTGCCAGGCGATCATCACGTCGAACAGGGGTGATCGGTTGGCGCTGCGCTCCGGGGCGACATTCTCCACCACCCGGTCGAACGGGACGTCGCCGTTGGCCAGCGCCCGTGTGCGCGCGGCGTTCGCAGCGGCGAGAAGATCGCCGACCGAGTCGCCGGGACGCACCGGGGTGCGCAGCACGACGGTGTTGACGAACATGCCGATCAGATCGGCCAGCCCCGGCTCGGCACGGCCCTCGATGGCGGTACCGATCGCGATGTCATCGTCACCGCAGGCCGCCGACAGCATCAGCGCGAGCCCGGCGTGCACCACGGAGAACGCCGTCACGTTGTGCTCTGCCGCCAAGGCGCGTATCCCGTCGGAAACCGCGGCGTCGAACTCGAACGTAACGCGCCCCCCGCGCCCCGACGCGATGTCGGGCCGAGGCCGATCGGTTGGCAGCTCGGCTGGCTCCTCGAGCCCGGCGAGTTCGCCCGCCCAGAAAGCCAGCTGTCCCGACTGCACGGACTCGGCCGACGCCGGATCACCCAGCAGCTCCGCGTGCCACAGGGTGTAGTCGGCGTACTGGACCTCCAGCGGAGCCCACCCCGGTGGGTTCCCAGCCAGCCGTGCCACGTAGGCGGTGCCCAGGTCGGTGATCAGCGGGCCCAGCGAGGCACCGTCGGCGACGATGTGGTGCAGTACCACCACCAGTGTGTCCGCGGTCTCCTCACCTGTCGGCGTCCTCAGCAGCCGGATGCGCACCGGCAGGTCGACCGCCAGGTCGAAGCCGGCGGACGTGAGCCGCTCGATCTCCGCGGCAACCTCGTCGGAGGCCACGTCGACGACGCCGAACACCGCGTCGAGTAGCTGCGTCCCCGGCTCGCCGATCGCCTGGTAGGGCACTCCGCGACGATCCGGGAAGGTCGTGCGCAACGGTTCATGTCGCTCGAGCACGTCACCAATGGCCAAGCGCAGCACGCCCGCGTCGACCGTACCGAGGGCCACGGCACCGGGAATGTTGTACGCCGCCGAGTCCGGGTCCAGCCGGTTGAGGAACCAGATGCGCGACTGCGGAGCCGACAAGGGGATGACGCCCGGGCGCTCCATGGCACGGAGCCGCTGGGCCCCGGCCTGGTCGCCCGCTGCGATCCGGACGTCGATCCGGTGTGCCAGGTCCGCGAGATCGGTGCACTCGAAAACGTCGGCCAGGGGGACGGCCGCCCCCAGCGTGTCACGCACTGCGGCCAGCAGCCGGGTGGCGTCCAGTGAGGTACCGCCGATGGAGAAGATCGTGTCCCGGACGCTGACGTCGGGGATGCCGACTATCTCGCGGACCAGGGCGACCAGCGCGGCTTCGGTCGGCGTCGATGGAGCAACCATCGCCGTCGTCGAGGAGAAGTCCGGGCGCGGCAGGGAAGTGCGGTCGAGCTTGCCGTTGCTGGTTAGGCGGAACTCGTCGACGACCACCCACGACGTCGGCACCATGTAGGCCGGCACAGCGTGCGCGACCGCTGTGCGCACCGCATCGACGTCGATCGGCGGGCCGCCCGCGGCGGTCAGGTAGCCGACGAGGTGCGCCGACCCGCCCGGCCCGTCGACCACCGCGGCGACGGCGTGCGCCACCCCAGGGGCCGCACCCATCGCCACCTCGACCTCACCCAACTCGATGCGCAGGCCACGAATCTTCACCTGGTCGTCGGACCGGCCGACGTACTCGATCCGTCCGTCGCCGTTCATGCGCACCACGTCTCCGGTGGCGTACATCCGTGCGCCCGGCGCGCCGTGCGGATCGGCGATGAAGGCAGAGGCAGTCAGGCCCGGCCGACCGAGATAGCCGCGGGCCAGGCCGAGCGAGGACAGATACAGTTGGCCGCTGGCTCCGCGCGGGACCGGGCGCAGCCGCGCGTCGAGGATGCGGGCGATGAATCCGCCGATCGGCCGCCCGATCGTCACCGGGGCACCGGGCTGCAAACGGGCGGCGGTCGCCCACACGGTTGTCTCCGACGGCCCGTACAGGTTGAACATCTCCACGCCGGGGAGGCCGGCGAACCGCGCCGCCAACTCCGGGCCGCACGCCTCCCCACCGGTGGTCAACCGCCGCAGCGTCGAGATCGGTGCTGGATCCACCGTGGCCAGCACCGATGGCGTGAGCACTGCGTCGGTCACCCCGTGGTCCACGATCACGCGCCCCAACAGAGCACCGGCGGACGCCTCCTTCGGCGCGACCACCGCGGTGTGCCCCAGTCCGATCGACCACACCATCTCGAACACTGACGCGTCAAAGCTCGGTGATGCCACGTGCAGCACCCGCACCGGGGTCGGATCGGTTTGCGGGCCCGTCAACTCCGCCAGCCCAGCGGCCAACCCCGACAGGCCCGCATGGGTGACCGCCACTGCCTTCGGTCGGCCGGTCGATCCCGATGTGAAGATCAAGTAGGCGAGGTCGTCGATTTGCGGGACTTCCAGCAATTCCTCGGCCGCGACCGGCTCGCCCGAAACATCCGCATCAGACAGCCCGGCCACCGTCAGCCACCGGTGCTCGGGCAATCCGCGGTGCGTTCCGTCTGCGGTGACACCCAGCGACACACCGCTGTCGGCCAGCATGAACGAGATCCGCTCGGGCGGCAAACCCGGATCGATCGGCAGGAACGCGGCCCCGGATTTCACGACGCCCCACACCGCGACGACCGACTCCACCGACCGCTCGATCGCGACGGCCACGATGTCGCCGGCCCCCACGCCGTGCCCGATCAGCCCTCGCGCCACCCGATTCGTCGCCGCCTCGAAGGTGCCGTAGTCGAGCACTACGTCACCGAACACCACAGCCGGTTGGTCGGTATCTATCTCGCGCTGGGCGAGCAAGTCGATCATCGTTGCCGGAACAGGTGCCGACGTACTTCCGCGTACGCCCCCACCGTCCATCGCCACGGTGGCCTCGTCGTCGACGGCGATCTCGCCGACGGGCCGGGCGTCGAAGGTCTCCGGGTCCAGGAACCGGCTCAGGAAGACCAGGAACCGGGTGTGCAGGTCCTCGATCTCGGCGAGCGTGTACAGACCGGGGTTGCCGTGCAGATCGATGACCAGTGGCGCCCCCGGCTGGCCCTGGTACAAGTTGAGCAAGGTGTCCTCGAGCATCCCCGAGGTCAGGATGTTGTAGTCGGCGGTGGCGCCGTCGATCACGATCGGTTTGTCGAAGAACATCAGGTTGACGATGGGGCCGAAGGACGCCGACGCCGATCCCCGCAGACCCGCGTCGCGCAGGATGTCGTCGACGCGGTAGCGCTGGTGGCGCAGCGCTCCGACCAATTCGACCTGAACCTTGCCGATGAGCTCTTGGACGGTGGCGTCCGCAATACCCGATGCGCGCACTGGCAGCATGTTGGCCAGCATTCCGCCGGCATTGCGGATCCGTGCGCTCGCCCGACCGGTCACCGGCAGGGTGAGGACCACCTCGTCATTGCTCGTCATCCGCGACACGAAGGCACTGAACGCGGCTGTGAGCACTGCCGCCGCCGACGCGCCAGTCCGCGAGCACGCCTCGTCCAGGCGCAGCTGGTCGGCCGGTCCCAGGCGCGCAGACGCGACGAGGTTGACCGGGTTGAGCGGGGCAGTCGCGCCGTGGTGGGACAGCGTCGACCGTTCCGGCAAATCGGCCACCCGAGAGGCCCAGTGGGCCGCATCGGCGGCGCGGCGCGTGCTCGCTTGGTATTTTTCGTCGTCGGCTACCAGCTCAGCCAGGTTCGCGAAGGGCTTCTCGTCCAACGGCACGCCCCGTCGCGCCGCGTTGTACCGTTCCACGGCCATCCGGACGGCGGTAAGTGCGGCATATCCGTCAAAGGCAATGTGGTGGGCACGCATGTACCAGAAGGTCCGGTCGTCAGCGACCTGCAGCAACATCGACGCGACCAGGTCGTCGGATTGCAGGTCGAGAACTCGTTGGTAGTCCTTGCGCATGCACGCGACGGCCGCGGCGACCGGATCGTCGGCCGCCCGGCAATCGACAATCGTGGCCTCGTAGGGCCGAGCGAAGTCGACAACCTGCCGGGGTTCCCCATCAACCTCCACCAGCCGCAGGTAGGGCGCCTCCGTCGCGCGACCGGCAGCCTTCATACACTCGACCAGCAGATCGATGTCGAGGCCCCCCGGCTCGTGCCGGATATCGAGGTACTGGGCGATGTTGACCGAGTAGTCCGTCGACAGCTGCTCGGCGAACCACATCGAGCGCTGCGCCGCGGTTAGCGGGAGGGCTTCGGGCGCACGTGTATTCCCCGGGTCCACCGACCCGGAGTCAGCGCTCATTCCGCGTCTCCCACAACCCGAGAATTATCCCAGGCTTTCATCCCTGATTGCGGGTTTCCCTCGAACCCGACAACCAGCTGGTTACCCGCTCCCACCAGCGCTATAACCCCATGTCCCGACCGATGAGATCCTTCATGATCTCGGTGGTCCCCCCGAAGATGGTCTGGATACGCGAATCGCAGTAGGCCCGCCCGACTGCGTACTCGTTCATGAACCCGTAGCCACCGTGCAATTGCAGACACTGGTCGATGACCCTCTTGGCGAGTTCGGTGCACCACCACTTGTTCTTGCTGGCGTCCACGGCGCTGAGCTCACCGTTGACGACGGCCTGCAGACAGCGGTCGATGTACGCCTCGGCGACGTCGAGTTCAGTGGCCATCTCCGCGAGGGTGAACCGGTTGGCCTGGAATGTGCCGATCGGCTTGCCGAAGGCCTTGCGCGACTTCACGTACTCGACCGTCTCGTCGAAGATGGCCCGCGCCCCCGCGATGGCGGAGATGCCGATGGACAGGCGCTCCGACGGCAGGTTCTGCATCAGGTGGTAGAAGCCCAGGTTCTCCTGCCCGAGCAGGTTCTCCGCCGGCACCCGGACGTCGTCGAAGTGCAGTTCGGCGGTGTCCTGGGCCTTGAGGCCGATCTTGTCGAGCTTGCGCCCGCGCTCGAACCCGGGCATGCCACGCTCGACGACGAGCAGCGAGAACGCCTTGTGCCCGGCGGCCGGGTCGGGGTTGGTGCGACAGACCACGACGACGAGGTCGGCGTTGATGCCCGACGAGATGAACGTCTTGGCGCCGTTGACGATCCAGTCGTCGCCGTCGCGACGCGCACT
>CAZVVS010000317.1:0-6063 GCA_964630585.1 uncultured Gordonia sp. | reverse complement strand
GCCGAACTCGCTGCGATCGACGGCTTCGAGAACCGGCTCGTCGCCGGGGTGCAGATCGGCCGCCGTGCCTACGACGACCCCGGGGCGATGCTGATGCGGCTGCGCAGCGACGAGCCCGAGGAGTTCGGCACCGCCATCGGCGTCGGCGTCGCGGGCCTGGTTCCCGACCTCGCCGCGTTTTGGCACAGCTACGTCGCCGAGGCGGTCGCCGACGGCGAGATCCACCCGGAAACCGACGTCGACGAGGCTGCCGAATGGGTCGCTCGAGTCCTCATCAGCCTCGGAAGCGTGCCCGGAAACCACCTCGACGCAGACGATGCCGAGTCGGTCCGCCGACATTTTCGACGCTATGTTCTCCCCGCGCTGCGATCGCGTCCCTCCGACTGATAAATTCAACCCACAGCCCAAGCGAAAGAGAGGTCGGATGTGATCGAAGACCTGATCGTCCCGGTCGGGATCCCGGTGGTCATCGCGGTGTGCACGGCAGTGCTCCTGTGTGTGCTCTCCATGATCTGGTTGACCTTCTTCGGCAAGACGCACTACCAGGCACCCGAGCGCTACAGCCTGGACCAGCCGTGGGACCACGCGCCGATCCTCTTCTCGTCCACGGACGTGCCGAATATGGCATTGCCGGCCCACGCCGAGGCAGCTGACACCGAAGGAGGCGCGGCTCATGGCAAGTGGTGACGTCGTTGCGACCCGTCCCGCCGGCGACCTGCCCATCGGCACGGTCGTCACCAACAGTGGACGCGTCTCCGGGGTTCGGTTCCCCGACTCCGAGGTGCCGGGTTTCCCGTTCTCGCCCGACGAGCTCATCCGGCTCGACGACGCGCTGAGCGAGTGCTCGGAGAATGCGCGCGTGCGGTTCTCGGTCTACATCGGTGACCTCGGGTCCGACCCGGTCGCCAGTGCGCGCGAGGTCCTGCTCCAGGGCCCCGAGCCCGCCCACGGCGCACTCATCGCCGTGTCCCCGAATTCCAAGGACATCGCGGTCGTGTCGGGCAAGGCCGTCGCCGGCCGTATCAACGACCGTGTCGCCGCCCTCGGTGTGACCGCCGCGGCCGGCTCGTTCCGCCGCGACGACCTGATCGACGGCCTCGTGTCGGCGATCCGCGTCATGGCCACTGCCGCCGTCGCCCCCTGATCAAGCACTGAAAACGCCCCCTGATGAGGCGCCGAGGGAAAATCTCCCGGCCACCCATCAGAGGGCGTTTTTCAGTCGCTCGACGAGGTCAATGGGCCGGTGCCGTGACGGCTTGCTCCAAATCGAACGGGAGCTCCCCATGCAACACCTGGGTGGCGCGCCCCTTGTCGATGGTGTTGGTCCACGTGCCGATCAACAGCGTGCCGACGGCGTTGCCGGAGAAGTTGGTCAACGCGCGAGCCTCGGACATGAACCGGTCGACGCCGACCACCACCGCGACCCCGTCGAGCAGGTCGGGGCGGTGGGCCTGCAACCCGCCGGCCAGAGTCGCCAGTCCGGCGCCGGTCACACCAGCCGCTCCCTTCGAGGCGATCATCATGAACAGCAGCAGGCTGATCTGCTCGCCGAAGGTCATCGGATCGCCGGCGGCATCAGCGATGAACAGCGAGGCCATAGTCAGGTAGATGGCCGTGCCGTCGAGGTTGAACGAGTAGCCGGTGGGCACGACGATGCCGACTGTCGACGTGTTGACCCCCATGTGCTCCATCTTCGCGATCAGCGACGGCAGTGCCGGTTCCGACGATGATGTCGCGACGATCAGCAGGTACTCGCGCGCGAGGTAGCGCGCCAACCGGAAGATCGAGAACCCGGTGACCGCCCGCAACAACAAGCCGAGGATGACGAAGACGAAGATCAGGCAGGTGACATAGAAGGCCACGACGAAGACCGCCAACTCGCGCACCGCCGACCAACCCGTTTGCGACACCACACCGGCGATCGCGCCGAACGCACCGATCGGCGCGGTCCACAGGATCATCGACAGCACCTTGAACACGAGCTTCTGGAAGTAGCTAACCGCGGACAGGATCGGCTCGCCCTCCTTGCCCAGCGACTGGATCGCAAACCCGACGAGCAGCGCCACGAAGAGCGCCTGCAGCACCTTGCCCGAGGTCAGCGACGACACCAGCGTGTCCGGGATGATGCCCTGCAGGAACTCGATCGTGCCGCCGGACTCGTGGGCCTTACCGGCCAGTTCGGCGCCCTTCCCCGGGTCGGCCTTGAAGTTCAAGCCGGTGCCGGGTTTGAGTAGATTGCCGACGATGAGGCCGAAGGCCAGCGCCACCGTCGACATGATCAGGAAGTAGACGAAGGCCAGGCCGCCGACCTTGCCGACGGTCGCCGCTTTGCGCACCGATCCGATGCCCAACACGATCGTGCAGAAGATCACCGGCGCGATCATCATCTTGATCAGGCTCACGAACATCGTCCCGAGGAAGGCGACGTCCTTGCCGAATTCGGGTGCGACGAGTCCGACGATGACACCGGCGATCACGGCGATGATCACCGCGATGTAGAGCCAATGGGTCCGGTTGGCCTTGGGCTTGGGCGGCGTCGGGGGGAGTTCTTCGATCTCGGTTGCCACGCGGGTGTACTCCTCCACTGAGAAAGACGGGGTTAGCGCGAACCCTCGCGGTCGAACCGCTGGGCCCGCAGGGCCCGCGCAACGCTGTCGCGACCCTCGAGAACGAGTCGACGCAGTGCCGGCGGATGATCGCCCGCGAGGAATTGGTCCGCCCGGGCGAGGCCATCGTCGCTGATGTCCCAGTCAGGGTAGAGGCCCACCACGACGGTTTGTGCGACTTCGCTCGAACGCCGTCCCCACACGTCGGCGATGGTTGCGAAGTACTCGTCGGCGTACGGTGCGAGGACCTCGTCCTGGCCCGGTCCGGCGAAGCCCTCGGCGATGGCGCGGACGGTGATGTTGGGCAGCGAATCGTCGACCATCGCCGCCTGCCACGCGGCTGCCTTGGCGTCGGTGCTCGGCCGTGCGGCCCGCGCCCCTTCGGCATTGCGGTGGCCGGCCGCGGTCGAATCGCGCTCGCGCTCAGCGTCGATCTCAGGCTGATCGATCACCCCGGCGGTCGCCAGAGCCTTCACGATGCGCCAGCGCAGATCGGCGTCGACGGCGAGTCCCGGCAGACCGTGCGACGTCGGGTCATCGCCATCGAGGAGCCCGCGCAGGACGGCGTGCTGGTCGGGCGCGGTGACGCCGGTGAGCAGGGTGTTGAGGAAGGCGAGTTGATGGTCGGAGCCGGCCTCGGCGGCGCGCGCCAGCTCCAGCAGGCGTGCGCTGAACGACGGCCAACCCTCCTCGCGAGCCCACTCCGGATCCGCGTACATCCCCAGGGCGGCATTGGCCTGCAACAGCACCCGCTGCACGACGCCTATCTCGCTCTCGGTGGCGATACCGCGCGACACCAGGTCGATGTAGGCGCGCGCGGTCATCTCGGCCTGCCTGGTCATCTCCCAGGCGGCCGACCAGATCAGCGTCCGTGGCATCGGATCGGCGATGTCGCTGATGCGCTCGGTGGCAACGCGCAACGAATCGGGGTCCAGCCGGATCGAGGCGTAGGTGAGGTCGTCGTCGTTGAGCAGGATAAGCTCACCCGCGTCGACGCCGACCAGGTCGGCGACCTCGGTCCGCTCACCGTCGACGTCGAGTTCGACGACGGTCTGCCGAACGAGCTTGCCCGCCTCGTCGGAGCCGTAGACGCCCACCTTCATGCGGTGCACGCGGGTCTCGCCGGCGCCCGGCGCTGCACCCTCCTGCAGGATTGCGAAGCGGGTGAACCTCCCGTCGTCGCCGATCTCGAAGTCGGGCCGCATGACGTTGATGCCGGTCGTTTTGAGCCACTGCGCGCCCCAGTGCGAGAGGTCGCGGCCGGACGAGCGCTCCAGTGCGGCGAGCAGGTCGTCGAAGGTCGCGTTGTCGAACTTGTGCGCAGCGAAGTAGTCGCGCAGCCCGGCCAGGAATGGGTCGAGACCGACATAGGCGACGAGCTGCTTGAGGACCGAGGCACCCTTGGCGTAGGTGATGCCGTCGAAGTTCACTTCGACGGCGGCGATGTCGGGGATGTCCGCGGCCACCGGGTGCGTCGAGGGCAGCTGATCCTGGCGGTAGGCCCACGACTTCTCGACGTTGGCGAACGTCGTCCACGCCCCGGTGTACTCGGTCGCCGACGCCTGGCACAGCACCGACGCGAAGGTGGCGAACGACTCGTTGAGCCACAGGTCGTCCCACCACGTCATGGTGACCAGGTCGCCGAACCACAGGTGGGCGTACTCGTGGGCCACGACGTGCGCCGTCCACTCGGCCTCTTCGGGGCCCGCGCGATCGGGCGGCGGCACCAGCGCTTCCGCGAACACCATCGCGCCCGGGTTCTCCATCGCGCCGTACGCGAACTCGGGGACCACGATCAGGTCTTGCTTCTCCCACGGTGGGGCGCTGCCGAACCAGCCCCGCTCGGAGCGATCGATGCGCGGCAGCACCTCGGCGATGGCGTCCGCATAGTCCTCGTGCCCCGCCACCGTCCACACCGTGGTGCGCTCGAGGTCGCCGAGCGGGCGCGGCACGTACGGGCCGACCAGGAGCGCGAGCGCGTACGACGGGATCGGCTCGGTGGGCTCGAACTGCACCTCGAGCCCGGCGGGGCGCACGTTGCGCGCGGCGACGGGGGCGTTGGCGATCACCTGGTTGCCGTCGGGCACGGTGACCTGCAGGGTGAACGGGATCTTGAACGACGGCTCGTCGAAGCACGGCCACGCCGTCCGCGCCTCGTCCGGCTGGAACTGGCTCGCGACGTACCACCGATCGTCGACCGCGAACCGGTACAACCCGTAGGCCTGGTCGTGCAGGACGCCGCGGAACCGCAGGTCCAGCTCCCAGAGGCCGGGGGCGAGCGGCTCCTCGGCGGTGATCCGCACGAGGCCGGGCCCTGCGGCGGCGATCGTCACCGGGTGCGGACGCTTGCCGAATCGGCGGATCGCGGCGTCGGACAGCTCGAGTTCGTCGGCGTGGAGCAGGAACGTGCGCGTCTCGGCGCGCACGTCGAGCAGGAGGATCGTGTGCCCTTCGGTCTCCGGGCGGGCCGGGTCGAGCGAGACCCAGATCCGCTGCGACCGGGGACGCACGGGGTCCACGAGCTGCCCGTCGGCGGCCCACGCGGCGGCGGCGAGCGCGATCACCGCCCCGTCCGCTGCAGCCGCTGCTCGAGGATCTGCTCGCGCTGCAGGCGCCGGCGGTGCGCCTCCGCCTCCCCGAGCTTCTCCGCCTCCGCCTTCTCGACCTTGTCCAGCATCTCGGCGATCTTCTCCGGCGACGGGTTGCCGACCTCGGCCGCATCCACCTTCTCGACCTCCATCCCGGCGGTGGGGCTCGCGACCGGGCTCTTCGGCGAGCGCGGGTCGATGCCCCCGAACACCGCCCAGCCCGCGAGCGCGGCCAGCAGCAGCCCGGCGACGAGGGTGACCGCGTATGCAGGGCGCACGCGCACTCCGACCTCCGAGCGGCCCGTGTATCCCGTCGGAAACACCCTCGCCGGGCCTCCGGCCGACGGGGGGAGCGGCGGGTTAGGCAGCCGAGGGTGGGGGAACAACCAATGGACGACGTGATCGTCGATCTGCCAGAGGCATTGGTGCGGCTCGCCGCCGAGTCCGGGAGCCTCCCGGAGACGCTCGAGCTCGAGCCCGGCGTGCTGTGCGCGTTCGACGGGCGGTGGTTCCTGTACGCGCGCGCGACGCTGCCGCTGCGGACGCGCGACGGGGTGGGGTTCGGGTTGTGGGTCGAGGTGTCGCCCGACGACTACGCGCGGTTCCTCGACGCCACCGCGGACGACGGGTCGTGGAGCACGTTCCGGGCCCGCGGGACGCTCGCGACCGACTGGCCGGGGTTCGAGAACCTGCTCGGCGCCGGGGTCGGCGTCGGGCCGGGGTCGGACGGGGAGCTCGCGATCCTCGAGGTGGACGTGGACCGCGAGCCGGACCCGGTGTTCCGGCAGGCGGTGTCGGGGCGGCTGTGCGTCGTGTCCGACATGGTGCGCGGGCTGGTCCGCGCGTGGCTCGACGAGCACTGAGCTTCA
>CAZVVS010000316.1:0-6063 GCA_964630585.1 uncultured Gordonia sp. | reverse complement strand
CCCGAAGGACACTGGCACCTGAAGCCAGCGCGTCTGCCATTCCGCCACTCGCCCGTGACACTGGAGAACAGTGCGTCCGCTTGGACCCGGAAACGATAGCACGGGGCGGACGGCGGGTGAAATCGACAACCGCGACGACGCTCAGCAGGGCTTTGATACCACTGTGGCCACCGGTACTAATGTGACGATCTTGTGTCCCAATTAGGGGGCCGGATCGCTATCATGAAACGATCCATTCCGCACGTGCGACACGCCACAGAAGGGTGTGCACAACACGACGACGACGAAGGGGAGGTCGGGCGTGGGCATCCTGGGGCGATTCGAGCGCAAGCTCGAAGGCGCGGTCGACGACGGCTTCGCCCGGGTCTTCGGCGGTCAGGTGGTTCCGCAAGAGGTCGAACGCGCGCTCGCGCGGCAGGCCGAGGACTCGCTGACACCTGTCGAAGCCGGCGCTCCACTGGCCCCCAACAGTTACGTCCTGCACGTCTCCGACGGCGACTTCGACCAGCTCGACGCCGAGTACGAACTCAACCGCAAGACCTTTTCCCGCCACCTGGACGACTACATCCGGGACAGCGGGTGGCAGACTTATGGGCCTGTCATCGTCGAGTTCACCCCATCCGCCGAACTCCACACAGGGCAGATGCGCGTCACCGCTGTCGTCGACCCCGACGCGCGCCCCCGTCCCGAATCCGATCGGGGCCGGGCAGGCCCCGCGCCGACCCCCCGACCAACCGAGAACCCCGCTGCACACATAGGAGCCCCGCACATGCCTCAGAATCCCGGAAACGACCAGGCCGGCTACCAGCAGGAGGGCTACGTCCCGCAGGGTTACCCGCCCGCCGGCTACGGCGAGCGCCCCGCCTACGACCCGACCGGCTACGACCAGCCGAGCGGATACAACCAGGGCGGCTTCGACCAGCAGGGTTACGGCCAGCAGCCCGGGGCCTACGACCAGGGCGGCTACCAGCCCGGTGGCTACGGCCAGCAGCCCGGCGGCTACGACCAGGCCGGCTACCAGCCCGGCGGCTACGACCAGCAGGGTTACGGCCAGCAGCCCGGCGGTTACGACCAGGGCGGCTACCAGCCCGGTGGCTACGGCCAGCCGCAGCCGGCGTACGCACCGCCGCAGAGCTACGCGCCGACGGCCATCACGCTGCTCCTCGAGGACGGCAGCAACCGGACGTTCTCGCTGCGCGAAGGTTCCAACGTCGTGGGCCGCGGCCAGGACGCCCAGTTCCGCCTCCCCGACACCGGCGTCTCGCGCCGTCACGTCGAGATCCGCTGGGACGGCAACACCGCGATGCTGACCGACCTCAACTCGACCAACGGCACCACCGTCAACGACGTGCAGGTCTCCAACTGGGAGCTCGCCGACGGCGACCGGATCCGCATCGGCCACTCCGACATCACCGTTCGCTTCCAGTAACGCGGCACGGACAGAAGGTCGCACTCGGGTATCAGTCGATACCGAACTGTCACCTTCGGACCGCGGTCGATATGGGTTAGACCCATAAGATGGCGGTTACCAATCGGCCGGTGACGCTGCCGCAACCCGGCTGCGGCGATTACCGGCCACGATAGGGGCCTATGGGCAGATGATGGAAGGCGGTGCGACGTGCAAGGCTTGATCCTGCAGATCTCCCGCATCGGTTTCCTGATCCTGCTGTGGCTGTTCGTCTACGCGACCATCCGCGCGCTGCGCAACGACCTCTCCATCGCCGGTGGACGCCCGGTGAGTTTCGGCCTGCCGGGGCGCTCGCGCACGCGCGCGAAGCCCTCGCGCGGCTCCGCGCGCTACCTTGTCGTCACCGGGGGTGCACTCGCCAACACCCGCATCTCGCTCGGCGACCAACCGCTGCTGTTGGGTCGCGCCGACGACTCCACCCTGGTGTTGACCGACGACTACGCGTCGGAGCGCCACGCGCGCCTGTCACGCCGCGGCGACGACTGGTACGTCGAAGACCTCGGTTCCACCAACGGCACCTATCTCGACCGGGCCAAGGTGACGACGGCGGTCCGCGTGCCGACCAACACGCCGATCCGGATCGGTAAGACCGTGATCGAGCTACGCCCGTGACCCTCGTCCTGCAGTACGTCGCGCGCAGTGACCGCGGCCTCGTCCGCGCCAACAACGAGGACTCCGTCTACGCGGGTCCCCGTCTGCTCGCGCTCGCCGACGGCATGGGCGGGCATGCGGCCGGCGAAGTCGCCAGCCACCTCGTGATCCAGGCCATGCAGCCGCTCGACGACGACGAGCCCGGCGGCGACATACTCGACCTCCTCCACCACGCCATGGACGTCGGGAACGAGGCGATCGCGGCGCAGGTCGACGCGAATCCCGACCTCGACGGCATGGGCACCACGCTGACCGCGCTGCTGTTCTCCGGCACGCGCGTGGGCTTGTGCCACGTCGGCGACTCCCGCGCCTACCTCTTCCGCGACGGTGAGATCTCCCAGATCACCCGCGACGACACGTTCGTCCAAGCCCTCGTCGACGAGGGGCGCATCACCGCCGACCAGGCACACTCGCACCCGCAGCGATCGCTCATCATGCGCGCACTCACCGGGACCGAGGTCGAGCCCACCCTCACGATGCGCGAGGCCCGCGCCGGCGACCGGTACCTGCTGTGTTCCGACGGGCTGTCCGACGTGGTCTCGGAGGAGACGATCGGCGACACCCTCGGCTCCGTCGAGTCCCCGTCGGGCTGCGCCGACCGACTCATCGAACTGGCGCTGCGCAGCGGCGGCCCCGACAACGTGACCGTCGTCGTCGCCGACGTCGTCGACACCGAGTTCGGCGAGTCACGGCCGATCCTCGGCGGTGCCGCAGGGGGCGACGGCGAGGCCGCCTACACACCCGATCCCTCATCGGCGGCCGGTCGCGCCGCCGCGCTGCGCCCGCCGCCGGAGCCGTCGCCGCCGATCACCGTTCCCGACGAGGCGCCGGTCTCCCCGTCGTCGAAGCGGCGCCGTCGGCTGCTCGCACTCGCGGTGGTCGGCGCGCTCATCGTCGTGCTCGTCCTTGCCGGCCTGGTGACGCGTTCCAAGCTGGCCGCCAACCACTTCCTGCGCGTCGACAACGGCAACGTCGTCATCTACAGCGGATCGCCGGACCCGGTGTTCTGGTTCACCCTCGACTCGCTGGCCGAACGGGTATGCATCGACGACCTGGCCGCCGTGGAGCCGAACATCACCTTCACCGCCGACCCGGCCGCCCACTGCAACGCACTACCGGTGGCCGCGCTCGCCGAACTCGACCGGAACGCCGTGCGCGAGGGAAAGGTCCGCGACCTCTCCCTCGCCGACATGCATGAGCGCGTGCGCGAGCTGAACCTGATACCGATGTGTCGGCTGCCGGCACCCACGCCGACCCCGGCGCCGCCCGGCCAACCGAATCCGGCACCCGCGCCGGCGCCGCCGGCAACCCCGATGCCGCTGCCACCGCCGACGGTGACCGACGGTCCGTGCCGAGGTGCCCGATGAGCGCGCCCCCAGTCACCGCGACCGCCTCGAGCCGCGCCCGCAGGCGCGAGTTGATCCTGCTCGGGTTCGCGTTCGGCCTCGTTCTGGTGGCACTGCTGATCGTCGACACCGCCCAGCACCAGTCCGGCTCCCAGATGTTGGCAAACATCGCGCTGTTCGTCGGCGCCTACGCCGCGCTCTACCTGCTCGCGCACGGCGTCGTCCGCCTCGTCGCACCCAATGCCGATCCGCTGCTGCTGCCGGTCATCGCCGCGCTCAACGGCCTCGGGCTGGTGCTCATCCACCGTCTCGACCTCGGTGCGGCCCATGCCGCGGAGACCATCACCGCCTCCGATCCCGTGACGCACAACGCCGCACAGCAGTTGCTGTGGACCCTGCTGGGCATCGCCGCATTCTGCGTGATGCTGGTGGTGGTGCGCGACCACCGCACGCTCGCCCGCTACGCCTACACCCTGGGCCTGGCCGGCCTGGTGTTCTTGCTGATCCCCGCCGTCCTGCCCGCCTCGCTCTCCGAGATCAACGGATCGAAGAACTGGATCAAGACGCCGTTCTTCTCCATCCAGCCCGGCGAGTTCGCCAAGATCGCTCTGATCCTGTTCACCGCGGCGGTCCTCGTCGGCAAGCGCGACCTCTTCACGACGGCTGGCCGCCGCTTCGGCCCCATCGACGTCCCGCGCGCGCGGGATCTGGGCCCGCTGCTCGTCGCCTGGATCGTCGCGATAGTCATCTTCGCGCTGCAGAACGACCTGGGCACGCCGCTGCTGATCTTCACGACAATCCTGACGATGCTCTACGTGGCCACCGGCAAGTTCGGGTGGGTGGCGATAGGGCTGGTGCTGTTCACGATCGGCGCCATCGCCGCGTATGCCATCTTCAGCCACCTGCGCGTACGCGTCGAAGCCTGGCAGGACCCGTTCGCCGACTACACCGGCAACGGCTACCAGATCGCGCAGAGCCTGTTCGGCCTCGCCACCGGCGGCCTGTTCGGCACCGGGCTCGGCTCGGGCCGGCCCAACATCGTGCCGTTCGCCAACACCGACTTCATCATCTCCACCATCGGTGAGGAACTCGGCCTCGTCGGACTCACCGCGGTCCTGTGCCTCTACTTGGTCCTCGTCATGCGCGGCCTGCGCGCCGGTGTCGCCGTCCGCGACAGTTTCGGCAAGCTACTGGCCGCCGGTCTCGCCACGACGGTGGCGATCCAGCTGTTCGTCGTCGGCGGCGGTGTCACCAAGCTCATCCCACTGACCGGCCTGACGACGCCGTTCGTCTCCTACGGCGGCTCATCGCTGCTGGCCAACTTCATCCTCGTGGCACTGCTCGTGCGGATCTCCGACGCCGCGCGTCAACCACAGCTCGCCACCCCCGCCGGCACCGGGCTCGCCGCCAGCACGACCAGCGTGATCCCCGCTGCGGGAGGTGGCCGGTGAACAAGCCGATCCAGCGCGTCGGGCTGTTCGTCTGCCTGCTCGTCGTCGCGCTCCTCGCCAACGCCACCTACATCCAGGTCATCCACGCCAACGAGTTGCGCTCGGACTCGCGCAACAGCCGCGTGCTCATCGACGAGTACGCGCGGCAGCGCGGTGCCATCACCGCTGGCGGTGACGTCATCGCGAGCTCCGACCCGACCGATGGCCGACTGCGTTTCCTGCGGACCTACCCGGCGGACACGGCCATGGCGTTCGCGCCCGTCACCGGCTACTTCTCCTTCCAGTACCGCAGTTCCGGTCTCGAACTGGCCGAGGACGCGATCCTCAACGGCAACGACGACCGGCTGTTCGGGCAACGGTTCATGGACATGTTCGCCGGGCGCGACCCACGCGGCGGCAACGTGTTGACGACGATCCGGCCCGAGGTCCAGAAGGCGGCGTACGAAGCCCTGCGCAACGGACGCTGCGACGGTGGGTGCCGCGGTGCGGTCGTCGCGATCGAGCCGAGCACCGGCAAGATCCTCGCCCTGGCCAGCTCCCCGTCGTACGACCCCAACAAACTGGCCAGCCACAGCCAGCAGGTCCGGGAGAACGCGTGGACGTCGTGGTCGAACCCGCCGAACAAGGCCGACCCGATGCTCAACCGCCCGCTCGACCAGCTCTACCCGCCGGGCTCGACGTTCAAGGTGATCACCACCGCGGCCGCCCTGCGCGACGGTGTCGACCCGAACATCCGGCTCACCGCGGCGCGCTCCATCACGCTGCCCGGCTCCACCGCGACGCTGACCAACTACGGCAATCAGACGTGCCCGGGTGCCGTCGGCGGAACTGTGACGCTGGCTCAAGCGTTCCAATACTCGTGCAATACCGCGTTCGTCGACCTCGTGGTCAACAAACTCAAGCAACCCGAGACCACTCTGGCCGAGACCGCCAAGCGGTTCGGCCTCGACGAGGCGACCCCGGCGATCCCGCTCCCGGTGCGCGCCAAGTCGACACTCGGCGACGTCAGCGACCGTGCCGCGCTCGGCCAGTCAGCCATCGGCCAGTACAACGTCCGCATGTCGGCGCTGCAGAATGCGATCATCGCGGCAACCGTCGCCAACGGTGGGGTGCGCATGCAGCCGTACCTGGTCGATAAGCTACAAGG
>CAZVVS010000315.1:0-6101 GCA_964630585.1 uncultured Gordonia sp. | reverse complement strand
AGAAACAGCGTCAGGTAGCCGCTTAGCGCGCTGTAGCCCAGCATGATGAGGAACTTGCTCAGCCATGCCCACCCGAATTCGGGATGGGCCCGGGGGTCGAACACGAACGACAGGAGTAGGCCGCGCAGATCCAGGTGGTCGGCGGGCGGTCGGGCCCGCACCCGGTCAGGGAGTCGGACCACAAACCAGGCGCCGAGGGCGGTGGCGACCGCGGTGGGGACCAGGAAGCGCAGTGCGTCCGTTGGTAGGACCGTCAGCATGACCGCCCCCGCTAGGACTCCCAAAGGCGTCACAGCGCCGACGATCCCCGATACCCGGCCGCGTTGCGCGTCGGGGACCTGGTCGGCGACGGTGGCGCCGGTCGCGGCGAACGCGAGGTTGGCCGCTGCCTGCGTGACACACCAGC
Source organism: uncultured Gordonia sp. (assembly GCA_964630585.1). GTDB lineage: Bacteria > Actinomycetota > Actinomycetes > Mycobacteriales > Mycobacteriaceae > Gordonia. The sequence goes on along the minus strand of CAZVVS010000315.1, from coordinate 5,695 downwards.
CGACGAGGAGTGCGGGCATCGACGTGGCGAACGCACAGTAGGTCATCCCGACGATGACCCCGCCGATCCCACCCAGGATGAACGGCCGCCGCATCCCGATACGGGCGCTGCACCGGTCGGACAGGCGTCCGGCCAGGGGTTGGCACACCATCGCAAGTACGGCGCCGGTGCCCGAGACGATTCCCAGTTGGGTGGGGGCGGCGTCGACTCCCACCAAGTGCTGGATCTTGACCGACAGTCCTCCGGTGAGCGGGGCCAGAACAGCGAGGTACAAGCCGAACTGCGTGGCCGCCAGGCGTGCGGTGAACCCGCGTGGAGCGCGCGTCGGCGCCACAGCGGTTTCAGTCACGGGTCCTCCTGGTGGGAATGTGCTGGCGGTCACGACGCGGCCACTAAGATTTCTACACTAGTGTCGGTTTTTGTCAAGCTGCTGCTACCGTTTCAGCCATGGCACCGAACACGCCACCGCGCAGCGCGACAGGCACCACGGCAACCTTGTCCGGCCCCGTATCAACGTCGAAAGACGGTGCTGCAGGCGCGAATTGGGGTGGATACCCGAAAGGGCGGGCGCGCCGTGAAGCGATCATCCGGGTCGCCGCTGAACATTTCGGGCAACGCGGATTCGGCAACGCCACGATTCGCGACATCGCCGCCGCCTGTCGGATCTCCCGAGCCGGGCTTGTCCACTATTTCCCGGACAAGGAAGCACTGCTACAGGCTGTTCTCGAGGATCGCGACATCCAAGACCGGAACCGGTTCGGTCCCTATGTCGGAATCCCGGGCGGGATGGGGATACTGCGCGGCACGGTCGACCTCGCCGACCACAACCGACTCGTCCCCGGCTTGATCGAGCTATTCGCGCGGCTCTCGACCGAGGCTTCCGCCTCCGACCATCCGGCACACCGGTACTTCAGTGAGCGGTACACACGGATCCGGAACGGAACCGCTGACGCCTTGCGTGCAGCCCAGGCGGCCGGATACCTGCGCGCCGACCTGCAGCCCGAGATGCTCGCCACCCGACTTACCGCCCTGATGGACGGCCTGCAGGCTCAATGGCTCTTCGACCGCCGCATCGACCTGGCGGCACAAATGCAGGCGGCCGTCACCGAGATGCTCACCGATTCAGGCCGTCGGGCGTTCGAGGCCGCCGAACCCGCTTAGGTCGGTCGCACTCAGACCGCGCCGTCGAAGCCGTTCTGGCGCCACGCCTCGTAGACGGCCAGCGCGGCAGAGTTGGCGAGGTTGTGCGATCGGCGCTGCGGCAGCATCGGGATGCGCACCCGGTCGGTCACGTGCGGGTCGGCTAGCATCTCGTCGGTCAGCCCCGTCGGCTCCGGTCCGAACATCAACACGTCGCCGGGTCGGTACGCGACGTCGGTGTGGAATCGCGTCGCATGTGCGGTGAAGGCGTAGACACGCTCGGGTTGCAGCGCTGCCCACGCCGCGTCGAGATCGGGATGGACGGTGACGTGCGCCATCTCGTGATAGTCGAGACCGGCCCGCTTGACCTGCGCGTCGGTCATTTCGAAGCCGAGCGGTTCCACCAGGTGTAGCTGCGACCCGGTGTTGGCTGCCAGCCGGATCGCGTTGCCCGTATTGGGCGGGATGGCCGGCTGCACGAACAAGATGCGGAACACGCGTCGCACGTTAGCGCACCGCCTGCCCGGGCGTGGGGTGGCCGACATGGAAGAATGGCCGCGTGAGCGCTATACGACTCGACGGCATCGTCACCCGCGACGAGATTTTCGAAGACCTCGCAGCTCGGGTCGAGAAGCTCAAGGCCGCCGGCATCGAGCCGGGGCTGGGCACCGTCCTCGTCGGCGACGATCCCGGGTCACAGTCCTATGTGAAGGGCAAGCACAACGACTGCGCCAAGATCGGCGTCAACTCGATCCGCAAGGACCTGCCCGCTGATGCGACGACCGACCACCTGAACGCCGCGATCGACGAGCTCAACGCCGACGACGCGTGCACCGGCTACATCGTCCAGTTGCCGTTGCCGCGCCACCTCGACGAGAACGCGGCACTGGAGCGGATCGACCCGGCCAAGGACGCTGACGGCCTGCACCCCATCAATCTGGGCCGCCTGGTGCTGGGGGAGCCGTCCACGTTGCCGTGCACGCCGCGCGGGGTGATCGCGCTGCTGCGCCGCTACGACATCCCGATCGACGGTGCGCGCGTCACCGTCATCGGCCGCGGCGTCACCATCGGCCGGCCCATCGGATTGCTGCTGACGCGTCGCAGCGAGAACGCGACGGTGACGCTGTGTCACACGGGCACGCGCGACCTCGCAGCCGAGACGCGCCGCGCCGACATCATCGTCGCCGCAGCGGGTGTCGGACATCTGATCAAGCCCGACATGGTGGCGCCGGGGGCGACGGTGATCGACGTCGGGGTCAGTCGCGGTGACGACGGGAAGCTGGTCGGCGACGTCCACACGGATGTGTGGGAGGTGGCCGGTGCAGTGTCACCGAACCCCGGTGGCGTCGGGCCGTTGACCAGGGCATTCCTATTGGTCAACATCGTCGAGCGCGCCGAAGCGCAACTGGCGGCGCGGGAGGTCTGAGGTGAGCCGACCCGACGACGAGGAGCCCGCCGCCAAGGTGACGGCTCACGGCGAGTGGGCCACGAGCCGGGCGCAGCCGCGGGTGTTGCCGCCGATCGAGGAGTTGCCGACCAACGAAGCGCGCGCCCGGACGCTGCGCAAGGCACGTGTCCGGCGCTGGTACCTCATGCAACTCCCGTACTTCGTCGTCATGGGTGTCGTCGCGCTGGCCGTCGTGTTGGTTCTCGTCGACCGGTGGCGGCGCGGAGCATTCGTCTTCGGCGGGGCGCTGTCACTCGGCGCGGTGCTGCGCGCAGTGCTGCCGACGAGTCGTGCGGGTCTGCTGCAAGTGCGCAGCCGCGTGTTCGACGTCTCGGCGCTGACGGCTCTGGCGACCGTCGTGCTGTGGATGGCCTTCACGATCGATCCGCTCGGAACGCGGTAGTCGCCGAGCGAGCCCGAATCCGCACCGAGCGAGCCCGAATCCGCACCGAGCGAGCCCGAATCCGCACCGAGCGAGCCCGAATCCGCACCGAGCGAGCCCGAATCCGCACCGAGCGAGCCCGAATCCGCACCGAGCGAGCCCGAGCTGGGCTCGGTCGGCGTCCGAATGGGCTCGGTCGGCGGAGATTTGGGCTCGCTCGGCGTCCGAATGGGCTCGGTCGGCGGAGATTTGGGCTCGCTCGGCGTCCGAATGGGCTCGGTCGGCGGAGAATTGGGCTCGGTCGGGCGCTAGCGAGCGAGGGCGACCGTCTGGCGCAAGAGGTCGGCGATGGCGTCGAACTCGATGAGGAAGGCGTCGTGGCCGTATACGGACTCGACGACGCGCAGGCCGCCCACACAGTTGCCGAGCTCTTGGGCGAGCTCTTCCTGGAGGCGGATGGGGTAGAGCCGGTCGCTGTCGATGCCGCCGACGATCACCGGCGTCCGGCACCCGTTCAGCGCGGCCCGGACCCCGCCACGAGCCCGCCCGACGTCGTGGTTGTTGAGCACCTCGGTGAGCGCGACGTAGGACGCCGGGTCGAAGCGGGCGATGATCTTGTCGGCCTGGTGGTCGAGGTAGGACTGCACGGCGTAGCGGCCGTCGCGCAGCGGCTCCTCGTCGCCCTGAGCCGAGTTGGCGAACCGCTCGTCGAGCTCGAGTTCGTGGCGGTAGGTCAGATGCGCGATGCGGCGCGCCACGCCCATGCCGGTGGTCGGCGCGGAACCGGTGCCGTGGTAGTCGCCGTCCTGCCAGGCCGGGTCGGCCTTGATGGCGGCGATCTGGGTGGTTTGGGTGCCGATCTGATCCGCGGTGGCGCGGGCGCCCACTGCGAGAACCAGTGCGGCGCGTGTGCGCTCGGGGTAGGTGACCGCCCACTCGAGAGCACGGGCGCCACCCATCGAACCGCCGACGGCTGCGGCCACCGACGTCACTCCGAGCTTGTCGAGCAGAGCCGCCTCGGCGCGCACCTGGTCGAGCACGGTCAGATGGGGGAAGCGCGATCCCCACGGCTTGCCGTCGGGGGAGATCGACGACGGGCCCGTCGACCCGTTGCACCCACCGAGGACATTGGCGGCGATGACACACCACTCGTCGGTGTCGACCGCGGCCCCGGGCCCGATGAGGCCGTCCCACCACCCGGCAGCGGCGTGGTCGGCGTCGGCCGGTCCGGTGACGTACGTGTCGGCAGTCAACGCGTGTAGGACCAGCACGATGTTGTCGCGGGCCGCGTTGGGCCGGCCCCATCGCGAAAACGCGATGGTGACGTCCGGGATCGTCGCGCCCTCGTCGAGTGCGATGTCCCCGACGGAGATCCGGTGCAGCGTGCCGTCGGGCGTCGACGCCCAGTCCGGCGTAGCCGGATCATCCTGCTCGGTCGGCTCAGTCGCCGACACCGGAACGGACGGTGCGTCCGCGCCGGGTCGGCGGCTGTGCAGGATGCTCACCTCGGCCTCGCTGATCGTGCGCTCCCTAGCCTTTGGCCGCCGCGAAGCCCCGGTCCAGGTCTGCCAGGATGTCGTCGATGCCTTCGATGCCGACCGACAGGCGGACCAGGCCGGGGGTGACGCCGGCGGCCAGCTGCTCGTCGCCGGAGAGCTGGCTGTGCGTCGTCGACGCCGGGTGGATGACCAGCGAGCGCACGTCGCCGATGTTGGCGACGTGGCTGTGCAGGGTCAGTGCGTCGACGAACCGCTTGCCCGCCTCGACCCCGCCGTCGAGCTCGAAGCTGATGACCGAGCCGGTGCCCTTCGGGAGCAGCTTGCCCGCCAACTCGTGGTACGGCGACGACTCGAGACCGGCGTAATACACGTCGGTGACCTGCGGGTGGCCGACGAGGTAGGCGGCCACCTTCTGGGTGTTCTCGACATGACGCTGCACGCGCAGGCTCAGCGTTTCGATGCCCTGCGCGATGAGGAAGGCGTTGAACGGAGAGATCGCCGCACCCGTGTCGCGCAGCAGCTGGACTCGTGCCTTGAGCGCGTACGCAGGCGCGCCGAGGTCGACGAACTTGACCCCGCCGTAGCTCGGGTCGGGCTGGGTGAAGCCAGGGAACAAGTCCTCACCGTCGCGCTGGGCCGTCCAGTCGAACGTGCCGCCGTCGATGATGACGCCGCCGATGGACGTGCCGTGACCGCCGATCCACTTGGTGGTGGAGTGCACGACGATGTCGGCACCGTGCGCCAGCGGATTGAGCAGGTACGGCGTGGCCAACGTGTTGTCGACGATGAGGGGCACACCGTTGCGGTGGGCGACCTCGGCGACGGCCGAGATGTCGAGGATCTCGATCTTCGGGTTGGAGATCGTCTCCCCGTAGAAGGCGCGCGTGTTGGGACGCACCGCCGCCTGCCACGACTCCGGATCGTCGGGGTTCTCGACGAACGTCGTCTCGATGCCGAACTTCGGCAGCGTGTAGTGGAGCAGGTTGTAGGTGCCGCCGTACAGGCGCGGGCTGGCGACGACGTGTCCGCCGGCCTCGACGATGTTCTGGATCGCGTAGGTCTCCGCGGCCTGGCCGGAGGCGACGAGCAGCGCGGCAACGCCGCCCTCGAGAGCGGCGAGGCGCTGCTCGACGACGTCCTGCGTCGGGTTCATGATGCGCGTGTAGATGTTGCCCGGCACCGCGAGGTTGAAGAGGTCGGCGCCGTGCTGCGCGTTGTCGAACTCGT
>CAZVVS010000314.1:0-6124 GCA_964630585.1 uncultured Gordonia sp. | reverse complement strand
CGAGCTAAGTGCGCTCGACCTCGCCGACAGCCGTCGGAACGCTCAGGTTCTATGCCGTCATGTCACGTACCTCGACGACAGGGACCCGGCTGTCGTCGAGCGGCAAGTCTTCCTCATCATCTCGCTACTTGACAGCCTCATGCTCACTGCTGTTCAGCTCGACGCCGCCGAGGCCGATACCTTGGTCGAGGACTTTGCGACGATGGCAATCTCACTTCTACGAGGGTTCTGAGCGATAAGAGAGTTCTAGAAGCGATAAGAGGAATCTCCCGAGGAGCCCTAACCCAAGCGGCGAGCGACGACTGGGCCGACCCTGACAGACCCGTGGAGCCCGTAATGATGCGGAGGGCGATAGGCATGTTTCTGGTCGTCGGTCGGGTGAGAGAATGATGTAAAGAGCTGCGCGGCTAGGTGGATATGCACCAGTCGTTCGGGATCATGACGCGCGTCCTGGCCGGTCTACATCAGGTGGGGTGGTGCGAATGATGTCGATGAGGGCCGTCGCGCTCGGGGGGAGGGGCCGCTCGTCCATGGTGGCGAGAACGATGGGTGCCGACTGGAGGATTGCTTGTTGGTCGTCGGGGACATCGAGCATGACGAGCCCCCCGGCCTCGATGCCCCGCCGGATGGACTGCAGAGGTGCGAGGCCGAGAGCGTCGGTGGACAGGACCAGGGTCTCCATGGTGGCGAGGTGGTCGACGATCACGTGTCGACCGCGCTCGGCGATCTCGTCGGCGAGGACGGGATCGGTGGGCATGGCAGCTCCGGTGAGGCTGGTGTACCACCGGGGTGCCTCGGTGGTGACGATCGGGAATTCTCTGAGGACCTGGATGCCTTGGGGTGGGACCGTGGCGAGCGGGTGGCCAGACCGACAGAACGGAACCGGTTCGTAGGTGGCGATGGCCTCGATGGTGACATCATCGTGTGGGGCGTCGGGCGCGAGGCCGATGAACAACTCGAGGTGGCGGTCGCGGAGGCCCCGAAGCAGGGCATCCGGTGTGGCGCTTCGGATGCGGCAGTGGAGGTTGGCGCTGTGCCCGAGCATGGTGGCCACCGCCGGGGTGAGGTGGCTTTCGATGAGGAGGGGGTGGGCAGCGACCGAGAGCGCACCGCGCTCGTAGCCCTCGAGTAGGCCGACCTCGCGTTCGGCGTTGTCGAGGATCTCCAGCGACTGTCGGGCGGCTTCGATGACCAGCGCACCAGTCGCGGTCGGGCGTGACCCGTGACGGCCCCGATCGAACAGGCGGGTGCCGTAAGTGCGCTCAAGACGGGCGATGAGGTCGCTGACCGTGGACTGCGACAGGCCGACCGCGTCAGCTGCGCGCCGGGCATTGCCCAGGCGGGCCAGTGCGGTGAGAGTGCGGAGCTCGGTACGATGGTCCATGATCGGATTACCGGTCCTTTCGACCGGAAGCTGGGGATTTACCGGTCGTACTCGCTCACGTATGTTGAATGCCAGGCCGCATGGCGGTCAACCCTTGATGTCCACAGTGGGTGGGGAGACGACCATGACCTCGATCGGACCTCGAGCCAGCGGCCGAGGCGACCGCGATGAGCGCATTCAGGTCGTCATCGACGAGACCGAGGTCGTCCGCCGCCACTCTGGAGAGGTCGGTTGGCCGACCGTCGCGCTCTGCGCAGGACTCGTCGCCGCTTACGTGGGGGTAATCGTCGGATGGTTCGCCGGACTCGTACCGTTGTGGGCTGGGTTCGCCCTCAACGCGGTGCTCACCTACGCCTTCTACACGGTGCACCACGACGCGAACCACAAAGCGATCAGCGGCCGCCAGGCGCGGTGGCGCTGGCTCGACACCGCCTGCGGTTCGATCGCCGCGATCCCGCTCCAGCTGAGCTTTCGTGGCTACTCAGGGACACACCTACGGCACCATGCCCACACCAACGACCCGGTCCTCGATCCCGACGCCCAGGTGAACGGACCGATGTGGTCGCTCCCGGTGAAGTGGGCGATGGTCGTGGTGTTCGGGGTGATCGGTGCCCTCCCGTGGGGTGACCGCCTCGTGGCGCGCTTGCTCTCGAAGCGGATGCCCGCAGCCAAGCCCGAGTCGAGCGAGCGGATCAAGGCCGAACGACGACGTGTTCGTCGCTACTCCCAGATCGGTCTGCTCTTGCTCGTCGCCTCGATCCCGCTCGGTCTATTCGTGCCCGCGTTCTTCCTCTGGTGGATGCCGGGCCGAGTGGGCATCTTGGCCCTGATCGTCTTGTTCCAGTGGCTCCCGCACGTCCCTTACGACAATACGGCTCGGTTCCTCAACACGCGGATCACAACATTCCGAGGCTCGACCTGGTTGCTGCTCCAACAGGACCGCCACCTGATCCACCACCTCTATCCGTCGGTGCCCTGGTACCGCTACCGTGCCGTCTTCCGAGAGGTACGACCGCTCCTGGAGGCGGAAGGCGCTCGAATCGAAGGCCGAGACTCAGACTCCCACCCGCGCCGGCCGATCCAGCTCCGCTACCGGCCCAACTCCTAGGTGGGAGAGCACATGCACGTGTCGCCGATCACCGCTAGCGGATGGCGATGAGCCTCTCTCCAATCGGAATCTGGACCGCCGCCCTTGACCTTGTCTCGGCTCATCGTGCCCAGGAGATCGTCTCGGAACTCGACGAGCAGGGGTGGGGGGCGCTGTGGATCCCTGAGATCCTAGGCCGAGACGCCCTCATCTTCGCGGGAGTCCTCCTCGCGGGATCACCAACGATCACCGTGGCGACCGGCATCGCCAACGTGTGGGGACGCGACCCGATGGCGATGAGGGCCGGGCAGCTCACGCTGGCCGAGACCTATCCCGATCGGTTCATCCTCGGGCTCGGCGTCAGTCACGAGCCGCTGATCAAGGGCGTACGCAACCACGACTACCGACGTCCCTTGGACCACATGCGCGAGTACCTCGATGCCATGGATGCAGCGCCGTTCATGGCGCCCACCCCCGCCACACCCCCACCGCGGGTGCTCGCCGCCCTCGGACCTAGGATGCTCGACCTCGCGGCCGAGCGCGCCGATGGCGTTCACACCTACCTGGTCACCCCCGACCACACCGCCATTGCTCGGGCTGCTGTCGGTTCCGACGCCATCGTGGCCGTGGAGCAGAAGGTGGTGCTCGCCACCGACCCGACCCAGGCTCGCGACCTGGCCCGCACCACGCTGGCGATGTACCTCGAGCTACCGAACTACGCCAACAGCCTGCATCGCCTCGGCTTCGCCGACACCGACCTCGCCAGCGGCGGCAGCGATCGCTTGGTCGACGCCCTCGTGGCGTGGGGTGACATCGAGGCCGTCGCCGGCCGGATCCAAGGCCACCTCGACGCTGGAGCCACTCACGTGTGCATCCAGGTCCTCGGCGACGCTCAGGCCGAGCCTCCCACCCCGCAGTGGGCCGAGCTTGCTCATCGGCTCACCACGAAGTGACGGAGCTCCGAACGGGGCGTAACCGGCGCTTCGCGGATGAGCGGGGTGTGAGGGTCCCGGGCGCGTAGCAGGGGCCCCTGCGAACTTGGCGATGTCTAACCACGATCTTTCGTAGCGAGCCCTTGTGCGGCTCGCGAAAAGCCCTCCCACCTGGGATGATGTGAGTCGCTGAACAAACATCGAACCCGGGAACGGGAGGGCTTTGGTGATGAACGGTACCAGGCTGATTCGGCCACGGACGGTGACCTGCGACGGGGAGGGGCTGGCGTCGAGGGCGGGGCTGGTGTGGCTGGCTGAGGCGGCTGACCTGACCGGCCTCGCGGCGGGTCTGGTCGAGGCCTTCGATGGCCAGGCGTGGCGGCGTCACCACCCCGGGCGGACCATGGCCCAGGTGACGCTCGCCTTGGCCGACGGGGCGACGTGCCTGTCGGACCTGGCCGTGCTGCGCAACCAGCCGGCCCTGGCCGGACCGGTGGCGTCGGAGCCAACGGTGTGGCGGACCTTCAACGATCTCGGCCCGGTCGAGCTGCGGGGCATCGTCGCAGCGCGAGCTTCGTCGCGGGAGCGGGCCTGGGCCGCCGGTGCCGGCCCCGATGGTGAGCTGTTGGTGATCGACATCGACGCCACCATCGTCACGACCAAGGCCGACAAGCAGGACGCTGCGCCGACCTACAAGCGCACCTACGGCCACCACCCGTTGCTTGCGATGGCCGGCGACTGCAACGAGGTCCTGGCCGGGACGCTGCGCCCGGGCAACGCCGGGGCCAACACCGCCGAGGACCACGTCGTGCTCCTCGGCCAGGCCATCGCTGCGCTGCCCGAGACCTGGCGGGCCGGGCACGCACCCGGCGACCATCCCGATGACACGGCCAAGGAGCTCATCGTCCGGGCCGACGCGGGAGGCACGTCGCACTGGCTGGTCGAGGCCTGCCGAGACCGCAACATCGGCTTCTCGCTCGGGTTCGGGGTCACCGGTGCGGTCCGCGACGCCATCGTCTGCGTCGATGACAATGACTGGGCCCCTGCGGTCGACGGCAACGGCCGACCGCGCCCTGGCGCGCAGGTTGCTGAGCTCACCGACTTGGATGGACCTGAGCGCCTGGCCGGCGGGCACGCGGGTGATCGTGCGCCGCGAGCGCCCCCGCCCCGGTGCCCAGCTGTCGCTGTTCGACACCGTCGAGGGCATGCGCCACACCGCGTTCATCACCGACCAGCCCGGCGACGACATCGCCGTCCTCGAGCTGTTCCAGCGCCAGCGCGCCCGCGCCGAGAACCCGATCCGTGACACCAAGGCCTGCGGCCTGGCCAACCTGCCGTTCGACTGCGTGGTGAACAACGAGGTATGGATGCAGCTCTGCTTCACCGCCCATGACCTGCTCGCCTGGGCGCAGGCCATCAGCCTCACCGGCCCCCTCCGACGAGCCACCCCAAAGACGCTCCGCCACCGGCTCCTCCACGTCGCCGCCCGCGTCACACCCAGCGGCCGGCGTCTCGACCTCGACCGCACCTGGCCCTGGGCCCCCACACTCCTGGCCGCGCCCTCGGACCACTGACCGTGACCAGCAACAGCCCCGCTCAAGCAGCCCTATGAAAGATCGTGGCTAACGTCGTCGAGTCCGAGGGTGCCCCTGCTGTGTTCAACGCTACGCCGTATGGTCCGCACCGCGTAGCACGCCAAGAACCCATGCGCAGCATCTACGACATCGACGATCCCGACCTCGCCGTCGAGTTCGTCGAGCGGCTCGGTGTTGATCTCCAAGACGAGTCCTGCCCACCCGAGATCCGCCAGCTCGGTCGAACGATCACCAAGTGGCGACACCAGATCGCCGCGTGGCACCGAGGCTCGGGTGTCGAACGGACCGACCGAAGTGATCAAGAACCTCATCAAGCGGGTCAAGCGCGTGCCGATATCGGGTTCCGCCGCTTCGCCCACTACCGGATCCGAGCCCCGCTCTACGCCGGCCAACCCAACTGGGGCCTACTCCCGACGGTCGCACCCCGCTGAAACGCGAAGCGCCGCGTTGGTTCGGGCGGGAGTGACCTCGCCGAAGAGCCGGCCGTTCAGGGATGCAGGGGCCGGTCACGCTGGCTTCAAGTCGTTCCCGCTTGTCCTTGTGAGCGATCAGGGAAACCCGTCATTGGGGATCATCGAAAACCGACATGGGGTCGGTGTCAGTCGCGTCGGGTGGCGGCGTCGGCGACGAGGTGCCGGTAGACGGTGTTGGAGATTTGGCGCCCGAGCGCCCGCAGGGCTGCTTTGTTCGTCCTGTCCTCGGCGACGCGCCGATCGAAGTAGGCGCGGCCGTCGCAGTGGGTGGCGGAGCTGGCAGATCGCTGCGGGTGCTTGTTCCTCTCTTGAGCGAACGAGGCGGCGAAGCCCCAGCCGGGACGCTCTTCGCTTGGAACCCAGGCCTGAGGCATTCGTCACCGATCTCTCCGGCGGCGAGCGAGGTCGCCCGCCTCTACTCGCCCACCGAAGGCGCGGGCATCGGCGAGAAGGAGACGACAAGCAGTTCTCTCTGTTCGATCGCGTGGGTTGACCAACGACTGAACGTTCATTAGTTTGTGATCGTCGATCTTGAGGAGAGCAGAACATGCAACAGACCAGCAACCCGGGCCGGCAGGTGCAGACGCGTCGGATGCAATTCGAGGAGGATCTCGCTCAGGTGCCGAAGCACTTCGCCGGGGGCGGCGACATTG
>CAZVVS010000313.1:0-6126 GCA_964630585.1 uncultured Gordonia sp. | reverse complement strand
TCGGGCGCCGGTGCCGTCCACGAGCCGCAGATGGCCTGGATGGCCGAGCTGATCAGCCACAACCACGATGCGCTCGCGCAGCTGGAGACCAGCGTCGACGAGGGCGACCTGAGCTACCTCGACGCCGTCGCGCACGAGACCTTGCGGATGCGTCCCGTCATCCCGATGACGGGACGCCGTGCGTTGGCCGACACCGAGATCAACGGGATCCGGGTACGCAAGGGCAGCGCGGTGGTGGTCCCGATGTTGGGGCTGCACATGAGGCCCGACCTCTACGACGAGCCGACGCGCTTCAAGCCCGAGCGGTTCGTCGGGAATCCGCCCAGTGCATTCAACCTGGTCACCTTCGGTGCGGGCGCACACCGCTGCCTGGGCGCCAATCTGGCGCTACTGGAGACGCGGCTCATGTTCCAGGAGATTCTGGCCCAGCGCCGGTTCACGCCACTGCCGGGGCCGATCGCCCGCCCACGGGGCGGAACACCCACCCTGGTGCCGGCTAACGGAGCCAAGGTCGTGTTGACCGCCCGCTGACGGTTCAGCCGCGCGCGACTTTGCGACGTGCAATGCTGTGCAGCATGTCCAATGATGCGAAATCCAGTAGTTTTTCCGACTCGGTCCTGGGCCTTCTCAAGAAGCACTGGCTGCCAATTCTCGTCGCGATCATCGCCATCGTGTTCATCGCCTTGAACCGGGTGCAGGCCCAGGTCAACTTCCTGTTCTTCCGCGTCGATACCGCCCTCTGGCTCGCGCTGAGCGTCGCGGCGATTCTCGGCCTGATTGTCGGCTGGTTCATCAACCGGAAATAGCCGACGCCTCCGCGTCACGGCGCAAGGTCAACCGCACGTCGGCCCCGAGTCGGTGCACCTGGGCAGGGGTGAACCGATGGGCCTGGGCCAGCGTGGTCACGGTCGGATCGACGACGGCGGCGGCCCCCGCGCCCAGAATCGTCGGCGCGAGATAGGCGTGCACCTCGTCGACGAGACCGGCCGCCAGGAACCCGCCGATCACCGCCGGCCCACCTTCGACGAGGACCGTCAGGGCATCAGGGACCACGGCGAGAACGTCGTGTGGGTCGTGTGAGCGGACCTGCCGCGTCGGTGCGGCGTCGTCGAAGACCCTTGCCCCCGACGGCAGCTCCCGATTGCCCAGGACGATCCGTACCGGCTGATGGGTGCGCAACGACCCGTCGGCGGTGCGCGCGGTGAGCGACGGGTCATCGGCCAAAACGGTGCCGGTGCCGACGACGATCGCGTCGAGACCCCCGCGCACGGCGTGCGCATCAGCCCTGGCCTGAGCCCCGGTGATCCATTGGCTCGTCCCGTCGGGCGCGGCGACCCGACCATCAAGGGTCGTGGCGATCTTCACGATGACCAACGGGCGGCCGGTGCGCTGGCGGTGCAACCAGGCCCGCAGCGGGCCGTCGGCCGCAGCCTCGGTGCCGAAGTCGGGTACGACGGCGATACCGGCTGCGCGCAACGCCTGCGCACCACCGGCGGCCAGCGGATTGGGATCGGCGACCGCGTAGACCACGCGCGCCACCCCCGCATCGATCAGGGCTTGAGAACACGGACCGGTGCGCCCGGTGTGGTTGCAGGGCTCCAATGTGACGACGACCGTCGCACCGCGCGCCGCCTCCCCCGCAGCGGTGAGCGCCACGACCTCCGCATGCGGTCCGCCGACCGGCTGCGTGTGTCCGACCGCGATCACCTCGCCGAGCGCTCCGACGACCACGGCTCCCACCGGCGGATTCGGCGACGCGGTGCCCATTGCGGCACCCGATTCGACAATGGCACGGGCCATCGCCTCGTCGAGGATCGGGTCGCGGGTCACCGGCACTCCTACTCGGCGCCCACGGCGGCCGTCGGCCAGTGCGCAGCGGCCTGTTCGCGCAATGCGGCCACGGCCCGTCCCGGGTCGGCGGCGCCGTAGACGGCCGAGCCGGCGACGAAGCAGTCCACCCCGGCCTCGGCGGCCTGTTCGATCGTGTCGGCGTTGATCCCGCCGTCGATCTCGACGAGGATGCTCAGCTCACCCGAATCCACCAGCGAGCGGACCGTGCGCACCTTGCCCAACACCTCGGGGATGAAGCTCTGCCCGCCGAAGCCCGGTTCGACGCTCATGACCAACAGCGTGTCCACGTCGCGCAGGATCTCCAGGTAGGGGTCGAGCGGGGTGCCCGGCTTGATCGCCAACCCGGCTTTGGCCCCGGCGGCGCGGATGTCACGCGCAACGGCCCGCGGATCGTCGGTGGCCTCCGCGTGGAACGTCACGTTGTACGCACCGGCCTCCGCGTACGGCGGTGCCCAGCGTCCCGGGTCGTCGATCATCAGGTGGCAGTCCATGGGGATGTCGGTGGCGGCCAGCAGGCTCTCGACCACCGGCAGGCCCAGGGTCAGGTTGGGGACGAAATGCGCGTCCATCACGTCGACGTGCAGCCAGTCCGATCCCTCCACGGCACGCATCTCGGCGGCCAGGTTGGCGAAATCCGCCGACAGGATGGACGGGGCGATCATCGGGGAGCTGGGTCGCTGGCACATGGCCACGAGTCTAGGTGCTCAGGACTCCGCCGGACGCCGCAGCGCCGCCAGGAACATCGCATCGGTGCCGTGCAGGTGCGGCCACAGTTGCACATTCGGGCCATCACCGGGGGACGGGAACTCCATGCCCCCGGTCGCGACGAATGGTCGTGCGTCGAGCTGTTGCGCCCCCGTCGCCGCACAGACGGCGTCGACGACGCCGACGGTCTCGGCCGGATGCGGGGAGCACGTCGAATAGACCACGACGCCGCCCGGGCGGACCAGCTCCAGCGCCGCGGTGAGCAGTTCGCGCTGCAGCGGCACGAGTTCGGTGACGTCGGGGGGCCGGCGGCGCCACCGTGCTTCCGGACGTCGGCGCAACGAGCCGAGTCCGCTGCATGGTGCGTCGACGAGGACGCGGTCGTACCCGGGTTCCAGTCCAGAGTCGCGGCCGTCGGCGACGACGACGGTCACCGGCAGGTCCGCGGTGACCGACCGGATCAGGTCGGCGCGGTGCTCGGAGACCTCCACGGCGTCGACATGGGCGCCGCTCGACTCGGCGAGGGAGCCGAGGAGTGCGGCCTTGCCGCCCGGTCCGGCGCACAGGTCGAGCCAGCGCCCCCCGTCGGGCCCGTCGAGCGTGGCGCGGGTCAGCGCGATCGCGACGAGTTGACTGCCCTCGTCCTGCACGCCGGCCAGCCCCTCGCGGACGACGTCGAGCCGGCCGGGGTCGCCGCCGGGAAGGTAGACGCAGTAGGGCGACAGACGGCCCTCGTCCCCTTCGGCGATCAATGCCAATTCGGTGGCCGTGATCTGACCGGGGCGGGCGACGAGGTGCACCGGTGGTCGGGAGTCGTCGGCGGCAAGCGCGGCTTGCAGCGAGCCGATGGACCCGCCCAGCGCATCGGCGAACACTTCAGCGATCCACCGCGGGTGGGCGTAGGCGAACGCGAGGTGGCCCACCGGGTCCTGCGCGATGGACGGCGCCAACTGATGGGCCCACATCTCCTCGTCGCGCTGGGAGATCTTGCGCAGCACCGCGTTGACGAACCCGGCTGGGCCCTGACCGTCCTCGGAGCGGACTAGATCGACCGACGTGGAGACCGCCGCATGGGATCCGATGCGCGTGCGCAGCAGCTGATAGGCGCCCAGGCGCAACACGTCGAGCAGCTTCCCGTCGATCTCGGTGACCGGGCGGCCCGCCGCGGAAGCGATGATCTTGTCGAGAGTGCCCTGTGCGCGCAGCGTGCCGTAGGTGATCTCGGTGGCCAGCGCGGCGTCCCGACCGGACAGGCCGCGCTCGCGCAGCATCGACGGGAGCAGCAGGTTCGCGTACGCGTCGCGTTCGCGCACCGCCCGCACCACGTCGCGCGCGACTTCGCGCACCGGATCGACTGACTTGTCGCGCAGCTTCGGGTTGCCGGGCCGTCCGCCGCTCATCGGAGCACCTGCCCGGGCTCCAGGCGAGCGCCGCGCGCCCAGTCGGCGGCGGGCATCTGCTTCTTGCCGGGTGGCACCACCCAAGTGAGTGCGACGACTTCGTCGGCGGTCCCGACGTACACGGCCTTCTTGGTGACGGCCAACTCCCCCGGTGCCAGGACCTCCGGCGCACCGGGCTCGTCGGCGATGCAGCGACGCACCGGCCCGATCCGCAGGCGCAGCTCGTCAATGCCGGTGTCGACCGCGGACCAGGCACCCGGGTCGGGGGTGTGGGCCCGGATCAGGCGGTCGACGATATGCGCGGGCCGTGCCCAGACCACGCGGGCATCGGCGACGGTGATCTTGGGTGCGTGCGACACGTCGTGGTCGGGTTGGGCGACCGGCGCCAACTCGTCGGCCTCGATGCCGTCGAGGGTCGCGACGAGCAGATTGGCGCCGGATACCGCTAGCCGGTCGAGGAGGTCACCGCTGGTCTCACCGGCACCGATGTCGGTGGTCAACGTGCCGTACACCGGGCCGGTGTCGAGTCCGGCCTCGATCTGGAACGTGCTGGCCCCGGTGACCGTATCGCCAGCCGCGATGGCGGCCTGGACGGGGCCGGCGCCGCGCCATGCCGGGAGCAGCGAGAAGTGCAGGTTGATCCAGCCGTGGGCGGGCAGGTCGAGCAGCGCCGGCGGGATCAGGGCACCGTAGGCGACGACGGCGGCGCAGTCGGGGGCCCATCGGTTCAACTGCGCAAGAACCTCCGGGTCGACTTCGCCGTTGTGGTGCAACCGCGGAGGGGTGAAGACGTCGACACCCAATTCGTCGGCACGCTGGGCGACTTCGCTGCGAGTCGTCTTGCGTCCCCGCCCCGATACCGCGTCGGGGCGCGACAGCACTCCCACGATCTGATGGTCGGGTGAATCGTGCAAGGCGTTCAGCGAGGGCACTGCGGCCGCGGGAGTGCCGGCGAAGAGGACGCGCATTCGGCCAATACTAGGCGGTGCCGGCGGTCAGCCGATCGTCGACGGGTCGACCTGAACCCGCAGCGGACCGGTGTCCGCCGCGCTCGTCCGTCGGGCCTGGGCGCGACTCAGCGCGACGGCGAGTTCGCGGCCGTGGCGGCGGTCCACACGGATCAGCAGACGCTCGAACTCGTCGGCGCGCGCACCACGGTCGGTCCGCTCCCCCCCGGCCGGTCCGCGTACCCCCGGCGGCAGTGGGACCGGGCCCAGGATGCCAGCGTCGGGCGGGAGTTCGAGGAGGTCGACGAACTGGCGGACCGCCACTGGGGTGCCGTCGACCGCGGCCATCGTCACCGCCGGCGGGAAACCGAGTTCGGTGCGCTGGGCCAACTGGTCGGCGGCAAAGGCGACCGGGTCCCAGCGAATGATCGCCTGAACGGCGGGTACCTCGTTCTCGGCGAGCAGGACGACGTTCCCGCCGTCGGCAGCGGAGCGGGCCAGTGCGGCAATGGCGAACCAGTGCCGCGCGGCGTCTTCCTCGGCGCGCAGGTCTTCCCGGTCCAAGTGGGCCCACGTGTCGACGGCGATGACGGTGCCGTAGCCGTCACCGGCGACGACGGGCTCGGCGCCGGGGGTCGCGACGACCAGCCGGGCGTCGTCCGGGATGGAGTCGACGACCCGCGAGCCGTCGCTGGTCACCACCGGCACCCCACGAAACGCCCGGCCGAGTTCCTCGGCGGTCCGCACGGCACCGATGGTCAACGCACGGATCCGCGTCGAACCACAGGCGGCGCACCGCGGCGCCGGATCAACGCGGCCGCACCATCGACACGACACCGATTGGTCGGGGGCCATGGCGAGGGGGCCGTGGCACGACCGGCAGCGCGCGTGGGTACGGCACGCGGCACAGGCCAGCGACGGCAGGTAACCGCGGCGGGGCACGCTGATGAGCACCGGCCGCCCGGCATCGAGGGCGGATCGGGCGAGTCGGAACGCGAATTCGGGCACGCGGGCGAGCCGGACCAGCGGGTCGTTGCCGATAGCGCGGTTCTCCTCGGCGAGCGCCTGCACGCGCGGAGACCGCCGCCGGACGTCGACCCGGTCGGCGACCAGGTCGTGCATCCACCCGGCGGCGACCAGTGCCTGGGCCTCGGCGGTGCGGGCGTAGCCACCGATGACGAGCGCACACTGCTGTTGGTGGCTGCGCATCACCGCCACTTCGC
>CAZVVS010000312.1:0-6152 GCA_964630585.1 uncultured Gordonia sp. | reverse complement strand
GAGAAAGTCCTCGGCCGAGCCAATGTCGTTGATGGCTACTTGCGGCGAGGTGATAGTGGGGGACGACATGTGTTGGGTTGCTCCGGACAGGTATCTAGTGGGACGGTTTGTTTTTTGCGGTCATCCAGCAGAAAAGTGCTGGTCAACAATGTGAACACGACAAATCGGATTTGCCCTTGCCACACGCCCTTCCAACACTACGCCAGGCGCCGTGTCCTGCACAAATGCGCCTTCGGGCCGGTCGGAGGTCACCGTGGTCCAGTCGCTTGAACTGATCTTCGACGACGACGGCGACGCGGCCGTCATTGACGAGGTGAACCGCCTCGCCGCGGCTGGCTTGCGCAACCCCCACCGCGACCAGCGCCCCCACATCACCCTCGTCGCCGCAAAGGCTGTCGACCCCGCCGCCCTGGGCGCGCTCGCCCCGGTCGCGCAGCGGCTGCCGATCACCGTGCGCTTGGGCGCCCCGATCGTCTTCTCCCACGGCGCGGCCGGCGCCCATGGCGGGTTTGTGCTGGCGCGGTCGGTGCTGCCGTCGAGCGAGTTGCTCGGCGTCCACGCGACCGTCCTGCGCCTGTCCGGCGACCACCTCGACGGCGAGACCGACCACAGCCGACCCGGGCACTGGGCACCGCACGTCACTCTGGCCCGACGGCTGTCCTTGGAGCAGCTGGCAACAGCACTGCAGCTGGTGTCCGACGGCGCGGACCGACTCGTCGTCGTCGCCGGGATCCGACGGTGGAACGGCGAGGCGAAGACCGAGTCCGTTCTTCCGGGCAGGGCGTGTTGATCCATGAGTGAGCAACCCCGACTGTCGGCAGCTGATGCTCCCCGGCCCCCGGTCCTCCTCGGCCCGGTCGATTCGACGACCAGCGACCGCGCCAACCGCGGCTGGTGGGACTCCGACGCCGACGACTATCACGATGAGCACGGGGCGTTCCTCGGCGTCGACCAGGCCGGCGGCGACTTCGTCTGGTGCCCGGAGAATCTGCGCGAGGAGGACGCCGGCCTCCTCGGCGCCGTCGAGGGGAAGGTGGTCCTCGAGGTCGGGTGCGGATCGGCGCCGTGTGCGCGGTGGCTCGCCGCCCGCGGCGCGCATCCCGTCGGCATCGACCTGTCGCACGGCATGCTGGCCCACGGGATAGCCGCCATGGCCGCCGATGAACGACGGGTTCCCCTGGTGCAGGCGACCGCCGAGCACCTGCCCTTTGCCGACGAGTCGTTCGACATCGCGTGCTCGGCGTTCGGCGCGGTGCCCTTCGTCGCCGATTCTGCCGGGGTGATGACCGAGGTCGCCCGCGTCTTGCGGCCCGGCGGACGGTGGGTTTTCGCCGTCAACCACCCAATGCGCTGGATGTTTCCCGACGATCCCGGGCCGGCCGGGCTCACCGTGTCCATCCCCTACTTCAACCGGACTCCGTACGCCGAGCGCGACGAGGATGGCGCGATCACCTACGTCGAGCACCACCGCACGATGGGCGACCGGGTGCGCGAGATCCGCGGCGCCGGTTTGATCCTCGACGATGTGGTGGAACCCGAATGGCCCGAGGACTTCGACCAGGAGTGGGGCCAGTGGTCACCGCTGCGCGGCGCCTACTTCCCCGGCACCGCCATCTTCTGCTGCCACAAACCTGGATGAGGCTGCCTCGACCCACCTCGTCGACGAGGGGACCAACCAGACCGTCGCGGCGGGCATGATCAACGGGCTCGCTCAGCCGATCAGCGACTGGATCCTGCTCATCCGATCCGCGACCGGACCGCGTCGCCGAACGCCTTGGTGCCGAGGCTGCCGCCGAGGTCGGGTGTCGACTCCCCCGCCTGCAGCGCTGCACTGAGAGCGGTGCGCATCAGTGTCGCCGCCTGCACTCCGCGCTCGTCGTCGAACTGCTGTGTCCACCAGTCGAGCAGCATGGCCACCGATTCGATGATGGCGACGGGATTGGCCCGGTCCTGCCCGGCGATGTCGGGTGCCGCACCGTGCGCGGCCTGGGCCATCGCCTTGTCGGTCGACGCGTTGATCGACGCCGCGAGGCCCAGCGATCCGGCGAGTTCGGCGGCGAGATCGGAGAGGATGTCGCCGAAGAGGTTCTCCGTCACCACCACGTCGAAATCGCCGGCGCGGCGAACCAGCAGCGCCGCCATGGCGTCGACGTGCTGCTCGTCGACGACGACGTCGGGGTACTCGCGCGCCACGTCGAAGCAGGCGTCGCGGAACAATCCGGTGGTCATGGTCAGGACGTTGGCCTTGTGGACGACGGTGACGTGTTTGCGACGACGACGGGCCCGCTCGAACGCGACCCGGGCGATCCGCTCCGACGCGGCGCGGGTGATGACGCCGACGGCGAGCGCCACGTCGGGAGTCGGCATGAACTCGCCGGACCCGACGGCCATATTGCGGTCGGCATAGAGGCCTTCGCTGTTCTCGCGGACAATGAGCAGGTCGATGTCACTTGCGACGGCGCGCACGCCCGGGTACGCGCGGGCTGGTCGCAGGTTGGCGAAGAGTCCGTAGCGCTTGCGGATGATCGCGCCCGGTGTGAGGCCGGTGCGGAACTCAGCGGGGTAGCCGGCCGAGTCATGCGGGCCGAGGATCCAACAGTCCAGCCCGTCGAGAGCATCGATCGTCTTCTGCGGCAACGGATCTCCGTCGACGGCGATCGCAGAGAGACCCATCGGCAGCGGCACCCATTCGACGGGGAGCCCGACCCGGTCTGCCGCAGCCGAGGCGATATCGACCGCCGCCGGGACGATCTCCGGCCCGATCCCGTCGCCATGGATGGTGCCGATGCGCACTGCGTCGGGGTTGGTCACTGCGCGAGTTTGGCCAACACGTAGCCCACGATCGCATTCGCATGGCCGTGCCCGAGTCCGTGCTCGGATTTGAGCCACCCGACGACGGTCATGTGCGTGTCGGAATCCAGTCGATCGGCGGCGAGATCGAGCCACTCCTGAATAGGGCGGCCGTACTTCTTTTCGATGCTAGGGAAGTACGACGCCGGGCCCTGAACCTTCTGCCCGAAACGTAGCACGTACCGCAGCCGACGGTCACGCCGCCGAGCCTCCGATCACGCTGCTGATCGGAGGGCGGCGGCGAGCGCAGTTTCCACCGGCGAGCCCCGCCGCCGGTCGGGTGAACCCCGCCGCCAGTCAGGCCTCTTGTCGCGCTCCTCGGGTCGGACGCGTTGCATCCTGGGCCCGCTACCGCGCCTCGGCTGATCTGCGCTGGGCGACCCGGCATCTGGTCCCGCACCAGGACCCGGCGACCCGGCCGCCGACGCGGCAACCACCTGCGGTTCGGTCGCCGAGATCGGCTCGACCTCGCGTGAGGTGCAGGGGTGCCCGCGCAGGAACTTCTGCGGGTGGTGCACCGGATTGGTGCGGTAGGGCCCATCAGACCCGACCAGTCTCCACCCGATCCGCCCGGTATCGGGACCGTCGGTGATGACCGCGGTCTCCCACTGGCCCGGGCGGTCACCGACATTGCGGTTGTCCGCGCCACACGCACACGTCAACTCACCGATATCGGTGTTGCCACCCTTGGCATAGTCCAACGCCCCGTGATGGGCTTGGGAGCGGCTATGCGGCTCGGTACACCCCGGACGGGTACACCCCAGATCCGCACAAAACAACGCCAACCGCTGCGCCCTGCTCGCGATCCGCTGCCCCCGCCCGAAATCGAGGATCTCCCGGGTCATCCCCCGAAACACCGCCAACCACGGAGTCGCCTCCGCAGCCAGGTCGACCAAATCTCTGACCGGCACCAGAGTCCCGGTCGCCGTCGTCGCCACCCCAGCGCGGCGTGCCAGATCCTCACCGTCAACGGTGATCACCAACTCCGCCGGCAACCGGGTCGGGCGCCCCAACACCTGATGACCCAAAATCCAATCCAACCCTTGCTCCAGGGCATCATGGTTGCGCTGGGCCGGACTGCGCTGATCACGGCGCACCGCCTCACCGAGCCGGTCACGATCGGCCTCACCCAACTCCGCGCGCGATCCCGTCACCGGATCCTCATCGTCGGGATTGTTCATCCCCGGTGCCGCCCAACAATCCAGCAGCACCTCCAACTTCGCCCGCAGTTGCGGGGTCACAAACCCACTGATCTTTGACATCAACTGGGCGTCTTGGCGACCCAAGGTGATGCCGCGCTGACGGCGCCGATCCTTCTCATCGGTCAAACTGCCGTCCGGATCCAGATGCGCCAACAACCGCTGCCCCAACGGCCGCAAATCCGCCGGCGCCAACTCCCGCGCCGCGGTCGCCATAATCTCCACCGCGGTATCGACATCGTCCTGCGACGCCGCACGCGGCACCTTGGCCATGATCTGCTCCACCTCGCACACATGCTCAGCCGAGATCTCGCCCTCGGTGACACCAGTGGCGACCGGTTCACGCTTGGGCGGCAACTTCTCCCCCGTCATCGCGGTGAACACCCCGATCGCCGCGGCCACCTGCGCACGCCGCTTGGCCTCACCCGCCCCCAACCGGTGATGCTGGGCATAAAACCGCTTCACCGACGTATGCCCCACCACCGAGTACAACTCCCGATCAGACACCTCCACAAACAACCCGGCACACGCACCATCAACCCGCCGCCGCGCCGCCTCCACCGTCTCCACCGTGGCCAACACGTCAGCATCGGAAACCAACCCCAACGGCGCCGCGGCCAGCTTCACGACCGCCGCCTCAATCAGCGCCGCCAACCCCAACGGCGACTCCGGCAACACCACCTCTTCCACCGCAGCAGAATCAGCAGCATCAGCCCGCGCAGACCCGGCATCAACCGGAGCAGACCCCACATCAGACGGCGCAGACCCGGCATCAGCAGGCGCCGACCCCGCCTCAGTCAACGCCTCACCGGCCACCGCATCACCCACACCAGCATCACCATCGGCCACCGGAATCACCCCCTCTGAACTGTGCGAATCAGCCGGACTTAGAACATACGTTCATCCTAGCGAGGAGGTCTGACAAGCCGCAACACAAATTGTGCGGCAGGTCGTCAGTGCGCCGCGTCGTCCCACGAGCGGCCCACACCGACCGACACGTCCAGGGGCACGGACAGGCTGATGGCGTTGCCCATTTCCTCACGCACCAGCGCCTCGACAGTCTCGCGCTCACCGTCGGCGACTTCGAGCACGAGTTCGTCATGCACCTGCAGCAGCATCCGGCTGCGCAGGCCGTCCTCGCGCAGCCTGCGATGGACGTTGATCATCGCGACCTTGATGATGTCGGCGGCACTCCCCTGGATCGGCGCGTTGAGCGCCATCCGCTCGGCGGCCTGTCGGCGCTGCCAGTTGTCGCTGTTCAGGTCGGGCAGGTAGCGGCGGCGACCGTAGACGGTGGCGGTGTACTCGTCGCGGCGAGCGGCGTCGACGACGTCGTTGAGATAGTCGCGCACTCCGCCGAAGCGGGCGAAGTACGCCTCCATCTGCTCCTTCGCCTCGTCACGGCTGATGCCGAGTTGCGCGGCGAGCCCGAAGGCCGACAACCCGTAGGCCAGGCCGTACGACATCGCCTTGACGCGGTGGCGCATCTCCGTCGTCACCTCGTCGATCGACACGCCGAACGCACGGGATCCGACGAAGTTGTGCAGGTCCTCACCAGTGTTGAACGCTTCGATCAGGCCGTCGTCCTCGGAGAGGTGGGCCATGATGCGCAGCTCGATCTGGCTGTAGTCCGCGGTCATGAGGCAGTCGAACGCCGGATCGTCGGCGACGATGAACGCCGCGCGGATCTGCCGCCCGGCCGGGGTGCGGACCGGGATGTTCTGCAGGTTCGGCTCCGTTGACGAGAGGCGGCCCGTCGCCGCGATCGTCTGGTTGAAGGTCGTGTGGATCCGGCCGTCGGGCGCGACCGCTTTGAGCAGCCCCTCGACGGTGATCTTCAGCCGGGTCGCGTCCCGGTGCTCGAGCAGATGCTCGAGGAAGGGGTGCCCCGTCTCGTCGTACAGCTTCTGCAGGGCATCGGCGTCGGTGGTGTAGCCGGTCTTGGTCTTCTTGGTCTTCGGCATCCCGAGCTTGTCGAAGAGGATGACCTGCAACTGCTTGGGCGAACCGAGATTGACCTGCTCGCCGATAACGTCGTAGGCCGCGTCGGCAGCGGCGCGCACCCGCTCGGCGAAGCCCTGTTCCAACGACTGCAGATACGAG
>CAZVVS010000311.1:0-6181 GCA_964630585.1 uncultured Gordonia sp. | reverse complement strand
TGATCGTGCTGCGAGCCGCCATCTCGAGCGTGACCGGCACGCGCTCGATGCTCGAAGTCCTCAGCCAGTACGACGTCCCCACCCTGGGCTTCGTGCTTATCGACAGCCCCTCCCAGCGCTCCGCCAACTACTTCTACCGCTACTACCGCTACTACCAGGCCGACGAGAGCGAGGACACCTCGAACGGCACCGAGCCACCGGCGGCGCGATCAACCACCGGCCGTCCGGCCGCCGAAGTCCTCCGTGACCTGGAGGCGGCGGCGAACACTGACGAGAGCACGGCCGCCAAGTCCGATCCCGATCCCGATCCTGCGCGCGAGCCCGACCTCTCTGCCACAGGGGACGAGATCAACTGAGCTAATCGGCCAGCGTCTGGCCGAGCTGTCAGGTCATCGGGGCCCTTCCGAAGGGACGGTCAGCTCACTCGACCAGCCGTGCTTCAGCAAGTCTCGCCCTGGATGTCGCGGTCATCCGCTCGACGTCGGCGGAGACGAACTCTGGAATGGAGAAGTCCAAGCCCCCTGCATCGGACCCGTACCGATCACCACGCTTCGAGTGCGTGCCAAAGACCGCCAACAACCGATCAACAGTCCTTCGCTCCGGGGGAGGCAAGCCGATCCGCTCGTGAATCGACAGGTAGGCCATCGCGGGATCGGCGACGAGGTCCTCGTAGTCGATGAGTAGTCGCCGGCTCGCGGGGATCGCTGCGATTGCGTCCACCGCAGCGGACCAACTGAGTGCGACGAGGCGGGGCAGGGTCAAGGGGCGCCCAGCCAGGGCTTCGATCGCTCCAGGCCAGTAGCTGTCCACCTCCACAAGGGGTGAATACAGAAGCTGTGAGTGCGACGGTGGCGAAGCGAGGACCGAACGCAGGACCTGTTCGACGTCCCGAACGATGGCCACGAACAACGTGGCCGAAAGAGCGGGCACGAGGGAACCGACGAGCGGCGTCACGATGCTCGAGAGTTTGATCGCGGTCGGCGCATCCGTAGCGGCGCCGAACGCTCGCGCCAAACGGGGTCCGACGCCTCGCATTCTGCGCTCGGGGCCGCTCTCCGCCACACAGGCGTGCACCCAATCCACGAAACTCTGAGGTTCTCGGTAGTTGACTACGCCCAATGCGTCAAGACCCCGAGAGACGAGAGTCGATCCCGATCGGCCCGGGTGAACCACGATCACCGCCGGTCCGAGGGACGTCGGCCAGTGGTCCGCGTCGACCCAGTGGGTGGGCGCGCCATCCTGCAATGCTCGGTCGAAGTCGACCTCGATGAAGGGCTCGCGGAAGGTGCGGGGGTCCACCTCAACGAGCTGGAGCGAACCATCATCCAACGACCACCGCCACGGCACCCACGTCATCTCGGGCCCCGTGTCGCTGATACGTCGCACAGAACCCCTGCATCGATGAGGCAAGAAGCGAACGAGGCGGAGAAGAAGCGGTCGACTCGAGCGTGCCCGGCCACCATCTCCTGCCAGAGCCCAGTTGCAGACCGATTGAGGGTGACCACCTTGTGGGTGTGAGGCGCCACCAACGTAATTCGCTCATCAAGCACCACGGCGATGACACCCTCGACCACACCGGGTGACGAGACGATGCTTGGAGTACCCGCGCACCATCGTGTATTCGAAACCGAGGGTGCAACAACACGGATTGCATCAAGCAGCCGATCCGCGGCCTCCGCACTGTCACCAAAGCTCAGCGTGATGCTCGGTGCCTGACACACCAAGCCGGCGAGGGCCGCAACTGCCTGCAGCGGATTTCGAATCGCGTCGTATGAGTGCTCGAGCAACCTTCGAAACGCGGTCGGCGGATCCACCGTCTCCATCCGAGTCGGCGCAGCAGCATTGAACGCCGGGAAGCAGATGATTCTCACGGATCCCAGTGGGACCCGACACGTCCCGCTTGCCGTCGGCGTGGTCGACCTTGCAGTGCACAGCTCACTTCGAACGGCTTCGACAATCTCGCCCATCACCGGCGGGCGCAGGAGCACGGGCTGGGGAAACCCAGCTAGTTGACCAGCCTCGGGGTCGATGGCGACCATCTCATCGGTAAGAACCTCCCCGCCCCTCTCACCCACACGGGCGATGACCGATGACTTCCCCGCACAGGAGCCGCCCACCAGCAGGAGCGTCCCATCCTCGACGACAGCGGCGGCCGCGTGGAGATGCGTCGCCACGTGGTTGGCATCCAGCCAACGTCGTCGGAGATGAGTGAGCAGCAGTTCCCCGAGCTCTCCGGTTCCAATCCCGCCCATTGGACCCGAGTCCGAGAACCAGACCTGCCAGCCTGGTTGTGAGCCTGCGGCTCCTTCGTCTCGTGTGATGACGATCTCCAAAGCACACCGCCCTGGGTGGAGTGGGAACGACGACAGCAGGCCCTCCACCTGCGATGCAAGCATGCGAGGACAGCGCACGCTGAAAGTCACGGGCCCGCTGCGTCGGGTCGGTGTCCGGACCACGTCTCGATGATCGAGCACCATCAGGGTCGTTGGTCGAGCGCACTAGCTCGGCCGCAAGGTTCGATCCATCCGAGGTCCACAAACGCGAAGAGCGCCTCCGCTGCGAATCCAGGGACCTCGTCCGGAAATGCCGCCACCAGATCGCTCATGGTGGCCACCTCCCGTTCTATGATGGCGGCAAGCACCATGACGGCACGGCGGTCGATACATGCAGCAGATCGTGCGCCGGCCAGCGTCAGGGTCTCGGGGTCGTCCCGTTTCATGACGCCTGGGAATCCACCGAGGCAATAGCGGTACAGCGCGTCCCCGCCATCCCTTGTGGTCATCGAATCAAGCGGCGCCTGCCTCGACAGCGACGCTGAGGTGGTTGCCCACAATCGTTCCCACAGCCCGTCGCTCGCCAACAAGTGGACCGATCGCGAGAACGAGTCTGCCTCATCGAAGAGAGAGCCGCCGTAGGAGGCCACGGGTCTGTCGAGCTGTACAGGGGCATCCGCCCGAAATACTGGCCAGTAGAGCGACAGGTCGTGAGCGATGCGGAAGAGGTCCGCAACGACAGGGCGTTCCACGGCAATGGTTACGAATGCATGGACCCCTGGTTCTTCGATGCGGAGCCGCCATCCGGGCGGTACTGCCAAGCCCTCGCTCGGAGCCACGTCGATGGCGAGAGGCTCATGCGCTACCCCGTCGGGGGGCGGGAAGACCGTCACGGGTATCCCGGTGGTGAAGAGATGCAACAACTGAGCGGGAGACTCAGTCCTAGGCTCGACGACGTCTCCAGGAGTGAGGGAGAGCGAAGCAGTGACTCGGCATGACAACAGGCGCTGCAACGCATGGCAGACAGCACCGGTCTCGGGGTCAAGCAGGTCAAGGCGGCTGAGTTGAACTTGACCGCCGTCGACCACGAAAGCTCTGAGTCGAGCCACATCGACCACGGGAACATCACGGTCGATGACGAGCGTGCCCGAGACTGGGCGAAGGGCATCTTCCGAGGGGGACACCACACGAATCCACGCCTCTGCTGGCACCGCGGCACGAAGCCAGGAGGATCGGTGCCTGTCCCACGCCCCACCCCCGAAGGTGTCCCCCTGGACAGCCACCACGGATGGGAGCGCCATGGCGGCCCCACAAACGTCGACCGCTGGGCGTCCGAGCGCGTTCTCTGTTCGGCACGCAGCTCTGCTGCGCGCACGACCGCACGCATCCAGGAGGCGCCGCTCCTCACCCGAGGCCTCGGGATCCAACGGAGCGACGGGTTGGTGTGCCCCACGCGGCGCGTGACGGAGGATCGAGGTCGCGCTCATGGGTTCAGATGACGCGCTGCGCCCCGGGTCTCGAACATCCGTGGGGTATCGTTGACCCACGTTGGCGCTGATGCAAGTCGCTGGAGGGCACCGCATGGAGGAAGGCGAGGAGAACGAGCCTGCTCGATCTCAGGGCGTCGAGTCCGACTTCGAAACGGAGTCGGCTGATGATCTCGTGCTCTCCCGACGGCGGGCACTCAAGAAGGCTGCTGTTGCTGCCGCTGCTGCCGGTGCGGTGTGGTCAGCGCCTCGGATCGAGGGGCTGTCGCTGTTGCCGGACTATGCCTCGGCCGGGACGCTCCCGCAGGGGTTCACCTACACTTGGCGGGTTGGCTGGGTCGATGCGCCGCCCATCGGGCCTGCCGACTGCTGGGGTACCAGGACATCTGGTTGCACCGGCGGCAACACCGGATCGGTTTCGATGTACGCCAACTTCGGATCCTACGGCCCAAATGGTGCCGGCCCGAGGGTACAAGGGACGACCTCAGCACCCCTCTCGCCCGCCCCGACCAGCGAATCGATTACGTTCGCCTGGGGCGGCTTTGCGGACGGAACGGGAACGTTCTCCGGCTCCGTCAACTGGTCGCTCGACCCGCCGTTCAACTCCTGCTCGATCTTCTCGGTCAACGGGTCCATCCGAGGCCCCGGCGCATTCTTCGGACCCGGTCCTGCGCCCTACACACAGAACAACGCCCCCGCGGGCATCACGCCGACTCCGACTGGCGCCAACTTCTCGTACAAGGGAACCAGTCCCAGCGGCTCCCAACAGGGCTCGGATCTGACCATCGTCATCAAGTGCAACCCCTGAACCTCAACGATTTGGGTTGACGGTGCAGACCCTCCCTATCACCAGAGCCAACCTCACTGGGTGCGGGCCCGTCACCGACGTCGAGCCGATCCACGGGCATCAGCTCTTCCTCGTGGCCCGCTCCGATGAGGAACACACGATCGCGGCTGCGCTCGACACTGAGCGCCAAGGTTCTATTCGACGTCTGTCGGCGTTGTTCGGTGGATTCAGGTTCGAACTGCTCCCCACCAATCTCGACGCGAACAGCGCGCAGCTCTTGACCGTCGATCCGGCCCAGCTGGAGAGTCTGAGCTTGCTGGATGAGATTGGGCAGATCATGCGGTTCCATAGCCTCGAGCCGCCACGAATGACGTTTGCATCCAGTGGCAAGACAGGGCAGGTCGAGCTCCCGGGAACGCTCACCGTTCCGACGATCGCGACGGCCGTACACAGGGCTCGGGTCGGCGTGATCTCTGATCTGATCACCAAGGAGCAGACCGCGATCCTGAATCAGATCGATCAACTCACGCCCTCGTTGTCCGGTCTCGCCAACGACTTCGAGCGCGTCTTTGAAACACGGGTGGGCATCAACTGGTACGCGAGTACAGCAGGAGCCGAGGGTTTCGGCGGGCATTGGGATGACCACGATGTCGTGATCCTGCAGCTTGCTGGGACCAAGTACTGGGAGATCCTCGCCCCGACGACGCTCAGCCCTCTGCCCGGGCTCATCGAGACCGGCACCGTTTCCGACGAGGTCATGTGGTCCGGGATCCTCGAGCCAGGATCGGCGTTGTTCATCCCCCGTGGATGGGGTCACCGGACTCGGGCCACACCAGAGCTTTCAACACACCTCACCATTGGCATGAGCCGTTGCACTGGTCGTGACATCCTCGGGATCGGCGCGAGCCAGTTGACTGGCGAATCCGACGCACTGTGCTCGGCCGACGAGGCCGCCATCCACGTGCGAGCATTCGCCGCCGCCTTCGACTCAACGTTCCAGGCACACGCGATCGGTTACTTCAGGTCGCAGGTGCCAACCCGCCCGAATTCGTCGTTGGAGGCCACCATCCACCTCTTGAAGCAGGAGGCACGAGGTGTGGTTGTCGCCCTGCCCTTTGGCGCCACTCCCCCCTTCGTGGACAAGGCCGACGAGGTAGCGATCTGCGCTGGCGAGCACGTCATCTCCATCGAAGCGGGGCACGCTGCGCTCCTGGCCCGAATTCTGGGCGACGATGGCGTAGACGCCGACTCACTCGTTGACTCCTGCCCGAACCGCGATCCTTCGTGTGTGCTTCGGAGCCTTCGCCGTCTCGCCCGAGCAGGCGTCCTGGATGTCCGGTGGGCCGACCGTGCCCCCATCTGATCGAGAGCAAGCCCGGCGGCACTACGACCGCCACGGCTTCGTCCACCTCACCAGCCTCATTCCCTACGAGCTGGCGATCTTCCTTGCTCGCTACGTACTGATGTCAGAACGTTTGGGGCGCTTTGCTGAGGACAAGGCTCAGGTCCTCGGTTCCTCCATAGGTTACGGAGACCCTGCGTTCGAGACCCTCCTCGACGTCGTCGGGCCAAGCGTCGGCGATCTCTTGGGCCTCCGACTCGCACCGACCTACTCGTTCGTCCGCCTGTACAAG
>CAZVVS010000310.1:0-6194 GCA_964630585.1 uncultured Gordonia sp. | reverse complement strand
AGCACGAGGTCGGATCGCTCGATGGCGGCGCGGAGGTCGCGCTCGAGGTGCAGGCGGGCCTCGGCCCGGGTGCGGAGCTCTTCGTCGAACACCTCGAGGCGGTCGCCGCCGAGCGCCTTGGCCCGTGAGCACGCGGTGTCGGCGTGCTTGATCAGGTCGGCCGAGGAGTCGCCCGAGCGGCTCAGTGCGGTGCCGATGCTCGCGGACAGGACGAGATCGCCGTGCTCGGTCTCGAACGGCTCGGAGAGCGCCAGGTCCAACCGGTTCGCCACCGACCGGATGTCGTTGGCGTCGTCGATCCCGGGGAGCACCACCACGAACTCGTCGCCCTCGAACCGGCCGACGGCGTCCTCGGGGCGCACGACCGCTCGGAGGCGCTGGGAGAACGCCACCAGGAGCCGGTCGCCCACGGCGTGACCCAGGCTGTCGTTGACGACCTTGAAGCGGTCGAGGTCGAGCAGCATGACGCCGACCTCCCCCCGCCGTTCGGGGTCGTCGAGCATCTCCTCCAGGTGGTGGGTCACGAGGTGGCGGTTCGGGAGCCCTGTGAGGGTGTCGTGGAGCGCTTGGTGGGTCAGGTCCCGCACGGCGCGGTGCCGTTCGATCGCGATCGAGCTGATCTGCTGGGCCACGGCGATGACATCCATCACGTGCGCCGTCGGTTCGCGGTTGCCGCCGAAGCAGACCGCGATCGAACCCAGGACCTCGCCGGACCCGCTCTCGAGGATCGGCGCGGCCACGCCGGACCCGTATCCGGCGCGCAGCAGCGCGATCGCCGCGGCCGTCGGGGGGCCGACGGCGAAGTCGGGGATCACGGTGGGGTGGTCGCGCGTGAACGCGAAGTCGGCGTAGACGCGGGGGGCGTCGCTCGACCCGAGGGCGTCGGCGAGCCACGGGGGGAACCGGTCGGCGGGTGACGCGACGAGCGCGGGGGCGCCGTCCTCGTCGAACCAGGGGACGTAGGACGCGATCAGCACGAGGGCATCGGCGTGGGACGCGATCATGTCCGCCACGGCTCGCAGGGTGTCGAGGAGCGGGGCACCGCGGGCGACGAGCTCCAAGATGTCGGCTTCGTCGGCCAGGAGCTGCTGGGCGGCCCGCCGAGCGGTCGCGTTGCGCGTGGTGAAGACGATGCCCCCGACCTCGGGGTTGTCCAGCGCGTTCACCGCCGAGATCTCGATGATCTCCCACTCACCGGTGTTGCGGTCGAGCATGCGGAACTCGCGGGTGAGGTGCACCCCCGGGTTCGCGAGCAACTGGTCGAACACCTCCCGGGCCTGGGGGGCCTCGTCCGGCTGGAGCAGCTCGAACACGTTGAGGTCGGACCACTCGTCGGAGGGCAGCCCGAGGACGTCGGTGAACTCCCCGGTGGACTGGCGCACGAACCCCTGCTCGTCGGTGATGGTGACGGTGTCGGAGATGTTGCGGAAGAGCATGCGCCACTTGGCTTCGTTCGCGGCGAGCCGTGCCATGGCTCGCCGCTGCTCGGAGACGTCGACGGCGAACGACAGCACGAGCTCGGCGGCGTCGTCGTGGGACACCACCGAGGCCGACACCACCACGTCGACGGTCGTGCCGTCCTTGCGGCGGAGCGTGCCCTCCTCCCGCTCGAGGACCTCGCCGGCGATGAGGCGCTCCATGCTCGCCAGGCTGTCCGCCACCGACTCCGCCGGGATGATCGGGAGGAGCTGCCCGATCACCTCGTCGGCCGTGTACCCGAAGAGCCGCTCGGCGGCACGGTTCCACGATCGCACCCGGCCCGACAGGTCGATCGTGTACACCGCGATGGGGGCGCCGGCGAGCAGCGGGTGGTCGAGCCCCAGCGCGGGACCGCCGGGCCGGGCGGAGAGCGCCGGCTCCTCCGCTTCGTCGTGCATCCCCAGGCCCCCTCGCCCCCGAACGACACAGTTCGCGCTGTCATCGTAGGCAGGTGGACGGCCGGTCTGCGCCGCCGAACGAAGTGGGGGAGGCCGGTCGGGGCTGGTACTGTCCCCGGTCCCGCCCGCGTAGCTCAGTCGGCAGAGCGACGCTCTCGTAAAGCGTAGGTCAAGGGTTCGATTCCCTTCGCGGGCTCCCAAGCGCCACAAGGGAATCCCCGGCCGCCACGGTCGGGGACCTTCTCGTTTTCCACTCACTTCCACCGTGTCAGACGCCGCTCGTATCGTTGGGGCATCCGGCGCGTGCCACGCGTTGCAGGTGTGGCAGCGGCCGCCGATGCCACGGGTCGGGGTGAGGCGGTGACGGCGACGACGTTGCAGTCGCGCTCTGGGAGCTGCCTTGCACCTCGTGGTCCGTCAGGTGAGGGTGATGGTCTGCTCGACGGAGACGTCGCAGATGGGGTGGTCGGCGTCGTCGCCGTCGATGCACCTGTAGCCGGGAGAGGCGGGGTCGATCATCTCGCCGTTCCCGTAGAGGTCCTTGGCCTGGTCGCTGGTGCCTGACGCGACGGGGGCGAATCCGACCCACACGATGACGTCGCCGGGTGCCCATGCGGTGAGGTCGATGGTGGCGGAGAACGTGCCGTTCTCGACGGTCATGTTCTCGAACCTGGTGCAGGTGTCGTAGTCGCCGTCGCAGGTGCCGTCGGTGTCGAAGGCGACGGTGGCGAGGTCCCACTGGACGACGTCGCCGTCGGGGATGTTGGTGGTCCCGGTGATGGTGAGGTTGCGCCCGTCGAGGGTAGGCGTCATGGCGAGCTGGATGAGCTGCTTCTCGTTGGCGTCGGCCGTGGTGGTGGTCGGGTCCTCGGCGACGTCGGCCCGCTCGGTGGTTGCCTCGACGGTGGTGTCGGCGGCCTCGCCGGTGGTGGTCGTGTCGTCGATCGAGCTGCCGCACGCTGCGAGGGTGAGCGTGGCGGCGATGGCGAGTGCGGGTGCTCGTCGGGTCATGGTGGGTCTCCGTGAGGTGGGGTGCGGGGTCCGATGGCGGTACCGGGTGGCGTGCAGGTGGAGTGCTCGTGCGGCGACATCATGAGGGACGTCGAAGTGACCGGTGACGGCCTGGTCGAGGTCGAGGCGTCGGGTGATGTCGGTGGTGAGCTCGGCGATAGGGACGCGGCTCGCGACCATGCGGTCGACGGCGTGCTCCGCCTTCTGTGCGAGGCCTGGTGGCAGGTCGACGGTGGGAAGGCCTCGTTCGTCGTGCACCAGCTCGTGAGCAAGCGTCGCGTTCCCTTGACGCTGGTCGAGGCGAGCGTCGATGGTGACGACGGCCCCGTTGAAGTCTGTGGTCAGGTGTCCGCGTGTCCCGTGAGGGAGGAGGGCCCACCTGAGCGTCACGTGGCCGCGCTCCCGGGGCGCTCGCCACGGGTTCCATCCCGCCATGTGGTCGACCCCACCGAGGGGGGTGCGACGAGTTTCCCCGGTGTGGTTCGTAGCCGGCTCGTAGCATCGGCGCCGGTCGCTCGGCGGGAGGGTTGATGGGCCGCAGCCAGGAGGCGTACGACCGCTTCGAGAAGGCGCTCGAGATCCCGATGCTGATGCTGTCTCTGGTGTTCATCCCGATCGCGGTGGTGCCGGTGGTGGTGGATCTGCCGGCCGGGGTCGAGCAGGGTCTGCTGGCAGCGGAGTGGGGCATCTGGGCCGCGTTCGTCTTCGAGTACGCGGGGCTGCTCTACCTGGCGCCGGACCGGTGGCGGATGGTGAAGACCCACGTCCTCGATCTGGTGATCATCGTCGTCCCCTTCCTTCGGCCGCTGCGCTTCGCCCGAGGTGCCCGGCTGTTGCGGTTGGCGCGCCTGCTCGCAGTCGTGGGTCGCGCAGCGCAGGGGTTGAAACGGATCAACTCCGGGCGAGGGTTCTCGAGCTTCCTTGCGGTGGTGGCCGGGGCCATCGTCCTCGGCGGCGTCCTCGTCAACACGTTCGAGCACGGCCACCCCGATGCTTCGATCGACTCGATCGGCGAGGGGTTGTGGTGGGCGATCGTCACCGCGACGACCGTTGGCTACGGCGACGAGATCCCAGTGACGCCAGAGGGCAGGGCCGTGGCCGTGGTGATGATGTTGGTGGGGATCGCTCTGCTGTCGGTGGTCACGGCCAACATCGCGTCGTACTTCGTGCACACGGAGGAAGGCCGCCAGCTGGACGAGCTTGACGAGCGGCTTGCTCGGATCGAGGGTCTCCTTCAGGATCTGGTCGAGAGCCAGCATTCCCGAGGTGGCGCGTGACCTGGCTGGTCAGCGGTCATCGAGCGCTGGCGAACAGGGCCAGGGAACCTCGACTCCGGGCTCGGTCTCGCTGAGGGGAACGCCATCGGCGGCGAGCGCGAGCGGTGTGCGGGCTCGTCGAAGGTGTCGGCGGTGGCACGCGCTTAGCCAAACCCCGATCCCCCGCCTGCCCGGGTGGGGGATCTTCGCGTGATCAACCATTCGAAGGCGTGCCCACTGCGAAGAGCAGTCCCATCGGGCAAGATCCCTGCCGCAACGAACGCGAGCGGCGCCGAATGGCGAACGGCGGAAAGGGGCGGAAATGGGAGATGGGTTCCAGGTCGCTCGGCTGATCCCAGTCAGTGGGATCTCCAGCAATGCCGAGGCCGAGACCCGGGCGACGAGCGCGCTCCTCGCAGTTCTGACCGCCGTGCGAGCCTTCAGCGCCCCGATCCTCGTTCCCCTTGGCGCCAGCGCAGCACGCAAGGCAAAGGTCGAGGCGTTCATCGAGACCAAGTTCAAGATGGGCGATGGGACACAGGTCCGCCCCGACGGCCTGATCCAGGTCACCTACGGCGGCAAGGAGTGGCGTGCGCTGATCGAAGTCAAGACCGGCGACGGGAAGCTCGAGGCCGAACAGATCAACAACTACCTCACCGTCGCCCGCGAGCAGGGCATCGACGGGGTGATCACCATCTCGAACGCCATCGCAATGAGTGGGGAGGTGCACCCGTGCGATGGCGTCAAGGTGAGGGCCAACTCCAGGGTGCGGCTCGCGCACTACTCCTGGAGCGAGGTCCTCGCTGCTGCAGTCCGGGCCAAGGTCCACGACGGCATCCCCGACCCCGCGCACGACTGGATCCTCGGAGAGCTCATCCGCTACCTCGAGCATCCGGCATCCGGTGTCGCAGGGCTCGACGACATGGGCCCAAGCTGGACGGCAGGCCGCGACGCCGCCCGATCAGGAACTCTCCACAAGGGAAGCGACGAGGCCAGATCGATCGCCGAGCATTGGGAGCAGATCCTCAGGCTCGCGGCGATCCGGCTCGGCGCCCGGACCGGGGTCGACGTGACCGTGGTCGCTCCGAAGGCTCAGACCGATCTGAAGGCACGGATCACTGCTCTGACAGAGGCCCTCGCCGAGGCTGGGGTGCTCGACGGCACTGTCCGCGTTCCGGGAGCTGCGGGGAACCTCGTCATCAACGCAGACCTTCGTGCGCGCCAGCTCACCATTGCGATCGAGGTGGCGGCCCCATCTGACAGGGGAGGACGCGCCCGGATCTCCTGGATCATCGGCCAACTTGGCCCCGACACCCCACCGAGCCTTGTGGTCGAGTGCTGGCCACGGAATGCCCGCGTGCCAGCCGCTGCCCCCCTGGCGCAGGTTCGCGATGACCGCGAGGTCCTCCTCGACCCCGAGGGCAAGGACCTGATGCGCTTCCGGCTCGTCCAACGAGTCGAGATGGGTCAAGCACGAAAGGATGGGGGACGCAACCCCGGCTTCATACAGTCCGTTCTCGGCCTCATCGACGGCTTCTACGGCGAGGTGGCGCAGCAAGTCACCCCTTGGGCGCCGAAGGCTCCGAAGGCGCGACGACCTGTACCCAAGGAGACAGCTCTCGTCGACGAACCGATCGAGGACGAGTCGGCACTCGATGAGGCCATCGATTCAGCGCGCGACGTCGTTGCTGAGGAGACGGGCAGCACCAGGCCACGCCGCGAGGCACCCTCCTACGTACCCGGCAAGCCATACCCGCCCGCTGGCTTCGAGGACTTCGTCTGAGGCTGAGGCCTGGATCCACCGACCGGCGTACGGGATGGGTCGGTGGCCGGGTGAATTGGCGGGTGGGGGCCGCAGGGCGGCCTGTGGTCGGTGTTGGGGCGCGGAGAAGCAGGGTCGGGGGTGATCGGTCAGGCCCGCTTGCTCCCGGCGCAGGCCCGGTGCGGCTCAGCCCGTCGCGTCGGCCGCACGTGTGGGGAGGGCTCGGCGCAGCACGACGAAAGCCAGGTCGTCACGCCGGGGGACCCCGTAGCGCTCGTCGCCGTAGGG
>CAZVVS010000309.1:0-6210 GCA_964630585.1 uncultured Gordonia sp. | reverse complement strand
CCTTCTCCGAGCGAGCCCGGTTGCGCAGGTCAGCGGCGAGTTCCCGCAGCTCGGTGGCGCCAAGACCGTCGGCAACGCGCCCGCCGATGAGGTCGACGTCGCCGACTCGCCGGGCCGAGTCGAGCAGGCCCGAAGCCGCGGCCTTGGCCTGCTCGGCGCGCAGCCGCGCCACCTCGCGCTCGGCGTCGCGCAGCTTGGTGACCAGTTGCTCGACGCGGCCGGGCACCTCGGCGCTGGGCACCTTCAACGACGACGCCAGGCCGGCGAGCAGGGCCCGCTCGGTCGACAGGTGGCGGAAGGAGTCCATACCGACGTAAGCCTCGACGCGGCGGATACCCGAGCCGACCGACGACTCGCCTATCAGGGTGATCGGCCCGATCTGCGACGACGAGGCGACGTGGGTGCCACCGCACAGTTCCATAGAGAACGGACCACCGATCTCGACCACCCGCACCACGTCGCCGTAGTTCTCGCCGAACAGGGCCATCGCGCCCATCGTCTTGGCCTCGTCGAATCCGGTTTCGAAGGTGTGGACCGGGTAGTTCGCCTCGACTGCGGTGTTGGAGATCTCCTCGATCTCGGTGCGCTGCTGCTCGGTCAGCGGTCCGCCGGAGTGGAAGTCGAACCGCAGGTAACCGGGCTTGTTGAGTGAGCCGGCCTGCGTGGCGGTCGGGCCGAGGACCTGGCGCAGCGCCGCGTGCACCATGTGGGTGCCCGAGTGCCCCTGGGTCGCGCCGTGGCGCCATGCCGGGTCGACCGACGCGATGACCGTGTCGCCCTCGACGATCTCCCCCGCCTCGACGACACCGCGGTGCAGCCACACCGTCTTGCCGGCTTTCTGCACGTCGGTCACCGCAACGCGCACGCCCGAACTGGTGGTGATCGTCCCGGTGTCGGCGAGTTGGCCGCCGCCCTCGGCGTAAAGCGGCGTTCGGTCCAACACGATGTCGACGTGCGCACCGGTCCCCGCGCGGCCGAGTCGGCGGCCGTCGCCGACGACGGCGAGCACGCGCGCCTCACTGACCAACTCGTCGAAGCCCACGAACTCGGTCGGGTGGGCGTCGATGAATTCGCGGTAGACGCTCATGTCGGCGTGGCCGGTCTTGCGCGCGTTGGCGTCGTCCTTGGCCCGCTTGCGCTGCTGCGCCATGAGCGCGGCAAAACCGTCGGCATCGACGGTCAGCCCGGCCTCGCCCGCCATCTCCAGCGTCAGGTCGATCGGGAACCCGTACGTGTCGTGCAAGGTGAATGCGGCGTCGCCGCTGATGCGGGAGCTCCCAGCGGCCTTCGTTTCGGCGGCCGCCTCGGCGAACAGGGCCGAACCTGCCGACAGCGTCTTGGCGAACGCGGCCTCCTCGCCGACGGCGACGGTGAGAATGCGTTGGCGGTCGGTATCGAGAACCGGGTACGACGGTGCCATCACGTCGATCGCCGTCGACACGAAAGCCGCCATGGTGGGGCCGGTGGCCCCCAGCAGGCGGGCCGAGCGCACGATGCGGCGCAGCAAGCGGCGCAGGATGTAGCCACGGCCCTCGTTGCCGGGCAGCACCCCGTCGGCGATGAGCATCGCCGCGGTACGCGTGTGGTCGGCGATGACCCGGAACCGCACGTCGTCGGCGGCACCGGTCGCCCCGCCCGCCCCGTACGCGCGGCCGGTCAGTTCCACGGCCACGTCGATGATCGGCTTGAGCAAGTCGGTCTCGTACACGTTGTCGACGCCCTGCAGGATGCACGCGACGCGTTCGATGCCCATCCCGGTGTCGATGTTGCGCTCGGGCAGTGGGCCGAGGATCTCGTAGTCCTCCTTGGCGCCGCCGGTTCCCCGCTCGTTCTGCATGAACACGAGGTTCCAGATCTCGATGTAGCGGTCTTCGTCGACCTCCGGTCCGCCCTCGACGCCGTAGTCGGGCCCACGGTCGTAGAAGATCTCTGACGACGGTCCGCACGGGCCGGGGACTCCCATCGACCAGTAGTTGTCCTTCATCCCACGGCGCTGGATGCGCTCTGCCGGGACACCGATCTCGCGCCAGATCTGCTCGGCCTCGTCATCGTCGAGGTACACCGTCGGCCACAGCCTGGTCGGGTCGATGCCGTAACCGCCGTCGCCGACCGGGTCGGTCAGCAGCGACCAGGCGAACTCGATGGCTTCGCGCTTGAAATAGTCGCCGAACGAGAAATTGCCCGCCATCTGGAAGAACGTGTTGTGGCGGGTCGTGATGCCGACCTCTTCGATATCGAGGGTGCGCACACACTTCTGGACGCTGGTGGCGCGCCGGAACGGCGGCGTCTGCTCACCGAGGAAGTAGGGCTTGAAAGGGACCATGCCCGCATTGACGAACATCAGGTTCGGGTCGTCGAGGATCAGTGGCGCACTAGCGACCTCGGTGTGGCCGGACTTGATGAAGTGGTCCAGGAATCGCTTGCGGATCTCGTGCGTCTGCACTGCTTGGCTGTCCTTCGTCGGCGGTGGCGCTCGTGCGGCGCGACCGTGCCGCACCAGCGGCCTAGTCTACCGGCGGGGCGGATCGGCGCAGTCGGCGGATGATCGCCCGCAGCCTGGGCAGGCGCACCGCGAGCTCGCGCTCGGCGCCACGCCCAGTGGGCGCATAGTAGTCGACGCCCACCAGTTCGTCGGGCGCGTACTGCTGGGCGAGTACCCCGTCGGGATCGTCATGCGGATAGCGGTAGCCGACGGCCGATCCAAGGTCCTTGGCCCCCGAATAGTGGCCGTCGCGCAGGTGGGGCGGCACCGAACCGATCCGACCCGCGGATACGTCGGCCATCGCAGCGCCGATCGCCGCGACCACGCCGTTGGACTTGGGGGCCGTCGCCAGATGGATGGTGGCCTGGGCCAGGGCCAGGCGCGCCTCGGGCATCCCGACCATGGCGACGACCTGCGCAGCATTCACCGCGGTCGTCAGCGCCGTCGGATCGGCCATGCCGATGTCCTCGCTGGCATGGATCATGAGGCGTCGCGCGATGAATCGCGGATCTTCGCCGGCGCTGATCATCCGCGCCAGGTAGTGCAGTGCGGCGTCGACGTCGGAGCCGCGGATCGACTTGATGAACGCGCTGGTCACGTCGTAGTGCTGGTCGCCGTTGCGGTCGTAGCGAACCGCAGCTTGGTCGATGGCGGCCTCGACGTCGGCGACGCCGAGCTCGACGACCGGCCCCCCGGGTGCGGCGCCGACGCCGGCGGCGGCCGCCTCGAGTGCGGTCAGTGCGCGGCGCGCATCTCCCCCGGCGACGGCGATGAGGTGGGCGCGGGCGTCATCGGCCAATGTCACGGCACCGTCAAGGCCCTCCGGCGCGGCGATCGCCCGGTCGAGCACCGTGCCGATCTCGGCGTCGTCGAGCGGCTGTAAAGCCAGGATCAACGAGCGTGACAGCAGTGGGGCCACGACGGAGAACGACGGGTTCTCCGTCGTGGCGGCCACCAGGAGCACGATCCGGTTCTCCACCGCGTCGAGCAAGGCATCCTGTTGGTTCTTCGAGAACCGGTGGACCTCGTCGATGAACAGCACGGTCTGCTCACCGGCGACCAGCCGCCGCCGGGCCAGATCAATGACCCCGCGCACCTCTTTGACACCCGCGGTCAGTGCCGACAGTGCTTCGAACCGGGCACCGGTCGCCCGGGAGATGAGCGACGCCATCGTCGTCTTGCCGGTGCCCGGCGGACCGTAGAGCAGCACCGATGCAGCGCCGGATCCCTCGACGAGGCGCTGCAGCGGCGAACCCGGCTTCAACAGATGGGTCTGTCCGACGACGTCGGATAGGTGCTGCGGCCGCATTCGGACGGCCAGCGGGGCGCGGGGACCCGCATCGAAGCCACGTCGAGCCGACGAATCATCCGCGCCGTCGGCAGGGTCGGCGTCGAACAGGCTGTCCATGACCCGCGCTAGGACAGCCAGTTGCGCCGTAGGGCGGCGGCGAACTCGGTGCAGAACGCGCCAAGCTCGGCCAGCCGCGGGGTGCGGTCGGCACGTGCCGCGGCGGCCTCGCCCATGTCGGCCCAGCGTGCGCATGCCACCGCGGGGTCGCTCGTCGTGATCGCCCAGTCGTGCGACAGCAGCATGTTCTCGACCGAGTCGGCCGGACACTTGTCGGCGAC
The DNA here is from genome assembly GCA_964630585.1 of uncultured Gordonia sp. GTDB lineage: Bacteria > Actinomycetota > Actinomycetes > Mycobacteriales > Mycobacteriaceae > Gordonia. The sequence goes on along the minus strand of CAZVVS010000309.1, from coordinate 2,099 downwards.
GCCGACGAACGTCACCGTGGACAGCCACACCCACATCAGCCGTGCCGAGGCGATCAGGTCGTAGACGGCATCCTCGTCGCCCATCGACGGCCACATGGTCTGCGCTTCGGCCCGCCAGGCTTCGACCAGTGCGGTCTCGATGTCGTCACGAACGCTCACGCACCGGGCGTCGAGGTGCTCGGGAATGGTCGCGAGGCCGAATGCGACATCCAGCGACGCGTCGCGGAATCCGCCCCACTCGTAGTCCATGAACCGGACGCCGTCGGCGTTGATCAGGATGTTCTCCGGGCCGACGTCCGACGGGCTGAACGCACGGAACTCTCCCTCACCGAAGAGGCGCACTGCGTCGGCGAGTCGGGTCGGGATCGACGCCGGCACGTCCAGGCCCAATGTCGCGGCAGCGGTCGGCAGCTCCGCGACGACCCGGCGAGCCCACCCGGCGGCTGCGTCGCCGATCGATTGTGCGTGAGAGCGACGGACCAGGGCGTTGAAGTCCTGCTCCCCGCCGACGGTGGCCGCGTGCATCCGGCCGAGCGCCTGACCCCAGGCACTGACCGCGCGCGTCACCTCCTCGACATCGGGCCGGGCGAGCAGATCCGTCATCGACCGGCCGGTGCCCAGGTCGGAGAGCACGATCACCCGCTTCTGCGGATCATGGGCGATCAGTTGCGGGCCCGGACGGCTCCCGCTGGAGAGTGCGGTGGCGTATTGGTAGGCGGCGACCTCGCGGTGAAACGACTCCGGGTCGTGGTCGGCGCCTAGTGCCTTGATGACCAGCGTGCGGTGGGTGGACACCGGGTTCGGCCACACCCGCGCCCTGGCGACGACGCTGCGACCGCTGCCGCCGAGGTCCTCGGGGTCGGTCAGCGAAACCTGGGTACCGGCCCTTGCCGACAGCACGGCTTCCGCCGTGGTCAACGCGCCCTCAATCGGGGTTTCAACGATGGCCGTCATGATGTGATCCAACCTACCAACAATTCCGGGTGCGTCACGCCTGCTGCTGGTCGGAGGGGACTTTGGGCTCATCGGCGGCCGCCTTGGGCTTGGCGTCGATACCCGACTCCTTGCGCTGTGCGGCGGTGATGGGTGCCGGTGCCGCGGTCAACGGGTCCACGCCACCACCGGACTTCGGGAACGCGATCACTTCACGGATGGACGATTCGCCTGCCAGCAGGGCGGCGATCCGGTCCCAGCCGAACGCGATGCCGCCATGCGGCGGCGCCCCGAACGCGAAAGCGTCGAGCAGGAAACCGAACTTCTCCTGCGCCTCGTCGTGGTCGATGCCCATGATCGCGAACACGCGCTCCTGGACGTCGCGGCGATGGATGCGGATCGATCCGCCGCCGATCTCGTTGCCGTTGCACACGATGTCGTAGGCGTAGGCCAGGGCCGCGCCGGGATCGGTTTCGAGCGCGTCCACCGACTCGGGCTTGGGCGAGGTGAACGCGTGGTGCACCGCCGTCCACGCACCCGACCCGACGGCCACGTCACCCGCGGCAGCGGCATCGTCCACCGGTTCGAACAGCGGTGCGTCGACGACCCAGGTGAACGCCCAATCGGCGGTCGACGGGTCCACGACGTCGTCGGGCCCGGGGATCAGGCCCAGCCGAGTGGCGATCTCCGAGCGTGCGGCGCCCAGCAGCGCTCGTTGCGCCTTGGCCGGTCCGGCTGCGAAGAACACGCAATCGCCGGGCTTGGCCCCGACATGGCCGGCCAGCCCTGCGCACTCGTCGTCGGAGAGATTCTTGGCCACCGGTCCGCCGAGGGTGCCATCCTCGTTGACCAGCACGTATGCCAAACCTTTCGCACCGCGCTGCTTGGCCCATTCCTGCCAGCCGTCGAGCGTGCGGCGCGGCTGCGACGCACCGCCGGACATCACGACGGCGCCGACGTAGGGCGCCTGGAAGACGCGGAAGGGCGTGTCGGCGAAGAACTCGGTGCACTCGACGAGTTCGATCTCGAATCGCAGATCGGGTTTGTCCGAGCCGTAGCGGCGCATCGCCTCGGCGTAGGTGATCCGTGGGATCGGTGTGGTCAGTTCGACGCCGACCAAGCGCCACAGCGCGACGAGGATCTCCTCGGCCAGGGCGATGACGTCG
>CAZVVS010000308.1:0-6211 GCA_964630585.1 uncultured Gordonia sp. | reverse complement strand
GAGGCCGACGGGAAGCCGACCTCGATCTCCTTGTAGCCCATGCGCACCAGCAGGTCGAACATGCGGCGCTTGCGTGCCGGGCTCATCGGGTCGATCAGCGCCTGGTTGCCGTCGCGCAGGTCGACGGCACACCACAGCGGGGCGCGGGTGATCTCGGCGTCGGGCCAGGTGCGGTCGGGCAGAGAGATCCGCTCGACCTCGTCGGTGAAGCTGCGGTAGCGGTGGACCGGCATTGCCGAGCCCCGTTGCGGGTTCCATGCGGGTTGGTCGGTGGCCCTGGGGCCAGAGGGTTCGACGATACGAGTGCCCTGGCGGGCGACGAAGCTGTCAGTGGAAGTCATTGTTGGTCACAATCCGTGAAAGAGGTGGAAGATGACCGGCACGCAAGACGGGCCGCGACGGAGGGCCGGTCGGTTCAGACCCCGCCGCGGCAACCGAGGAGGAGTGCGCGCTGCATGAATAAGAGCGTACCCGTTGGTCGGCCCGGCACAAAGCCGTAGTGCGCAAAACGCGTGAGGGGCATCGGTAGCGTGGGGTTCATGGGTGAGCGAAGGGTGTTCCGACCGGGAACCGGCGATGTCGATCCGTACCGTCTGCTCACCGCGCTGGTGGTCCCGCGCCCGATCGCCTGGGTCGCCTCGCTTGACGCCGACGGCGTGGGCAACCTCGCCCCACACTCCTTCTTCACCGTCGCATCGGTGCGCCCACCGGTCATCGCCTTCACGTCGATCGGGGCGAAAGACACACTGCACAACATCGTCGCCACCGGCGAGTTCACGGTCAGCATCGTCGACGAGGAGTCCCTCGAGGTGGCCAACGCCACCAGTGCCCCGGTGGCGCCAGAGCTCGATGAGGCACAGCTCAACGGCATTGCCATGTGTGCGTCGTCGGTCGTCGCCCCACCCCAGGTCGCCACGAGCCCGGCGTCGCTGGAATGCCGGCTGCGCCACACCGTCGGGTTCGGCCAGTCGACGATGGTGTTCGGCGACGTGGTCGCGTTCAGCGTCGACGAGGACGTGCTCGTCGACGGGCATCCGGAGTTCGACCGGTTGCGCCCCGTTTCGAAGCTGGCGCGCGACGAGTGGGGGTTGGCGCCCGAGGTGGTGCGCCGCGCCCGGCCGGGCAGCTGAGTCGACGATTCTTCGACTGCTCTGCCAGGGGTTTCAGTGAAACTTCAGGTTCGCTGAGCAGAGTTGTCGGGGTCAGCCCCGCTTCGTCGTGCATCCCGCATGGCGTGCTTGTGAAAGGAAAGACAGCCAATGAGTGCTCTGTCTCAGAAGGTGGCCGCCGCCATCGTCGGCGTCGGTGCGGTTTCGGTGCTCGCCACCGGCGCGGCCAACGCCAATCCCGGTGGTCCGGCCCCCAAGCCGGTTCCGCAGTCGACGAAGGTCCCCGAGACCAACTGCACCCTCGGCCAGGTCGAGAAGGCGTTGGCCAAGGAAGACCCGGCCGCGTGGAAGAAGATCAACTCCTCGCCGGAGAAGCGGGCGCGCTTCGAGAACATGGTCGTGCTGACCAAGGAGCAGCGCAAGGCCAAGAAGGAAGAGTGGAAGCGCAACCACCCCGTGCAGGCGGGCGTGCATCAGTTCATGAAGGACAACAACCTGTCCTTCCACTCGCCGCAGGAGCGCGCGAAGATGAAGCAGGAGCGCAAGGCGACGATGGAGAAGGTGCAGGCCACCTGTTCGCAGTACTGAGCGTCTAGCTCGTCATTCACGCATGGTGCCGTCCCGTTCGCGGGGCGGCACTTCGCGTATGCGGTCCAGGTCGGCACGTAGAGCTTCGGCTCGGTGTTTGCCCAACAGGGAGTCGAGCTCTGCCTCGATCTGGGGCACGAGCTCTTGGGCGATGGCGAAGACTTCGCGGCCGCGCTCGGTGGGGAGGACGAGTTTCGCGCGACCGTCGTCGGGGTCGGGGATGCGGGTCAGGTAGCCGTGCTTTTCGAGATGCGCGACCAGTTCGGCCATCGCCTGCTTGGTCATCTGGGCCCGCTGGGCCAGCCGCGCTACCGTCGTCCCCTCGTCGTCGAGGTATTGGAAGACCGCGCCGTGGGCCGGGCGGACGGCGTCGTGCCCGAAGTCGGCCAGCCGGGTGAGCATTTGGTCGTTGAGTGCGACGAACGCTTCCCGCAGCAGCACCGCGGTATTGATCGGCCGTGCGCGGTGCGGCAATTCTCTTGACATTCGACAAGGCCCCTGTCTATCGTCGATATATGGACATGCTACCTGTCAAATATCCGGTCGATGTGAACACCGCGGAACGGCTCGCGATGGGGACCGACGAGATCGTCGTCGTCACGAGCTGCGCCGACACCAACGGCGACATCTACGCCTGCCTCGTCCGCATGCCTCCGGGCGGTGGGCCGCCGGTGATGCACCGGCACGCGCCCAGCGAGGTCTACCACGTGCTCGAAGGCGAGTTCGCGTTCTACGTCGGCCGCGAGGACGGCAGCGTCGCCCGGGTGGCGGTGCGTGCGGGCGAGGTCATGCCACTGGCCGGCGGCACGCCGCACACGATCCGTAACGAGTCCGACGCGGTGGCCGTCGCGTTCGTCGTCCATTCACCCGGGCAGGCGATGGAGGGGTTCACCTGCGCCGCCGCAGCCCTGGCCGCGTCGGGCGAGCCGTCGGTGGAGGCGGTACTGGCGATTGCGCAGGAGCACGGGATCGAACTGCTCGGCCCGGTGCCGCAGGACGTCGATCGATGAGCGTCGCAGCACCCGCGAACGCCGCACAGGCCGCGGCCTGGGATGGGCCCGAAGGCGGTGTCTGGGCCGCGAACGCGGACTACTTCGATCGTTCGGTGCGCGGGTACCACGAGGTGTTAATGACGGCGGCCGGGATCGGACCCGACGAGCGGGTGCTCGACGTCGGGTGTGGGTCAGGGCAGACCACCCTCGATGCCGCCCGGCTGGCTCGGGCCGGCCGCGCCACCGGCATCGACCTTTCGGCGAGCATGGTCGCGGTCGGTGCGCGGCGAGCCGCCGACGCCGGCCTGGCAAACGTCGAAATGGTCGTCGGCGACGCCCAGGTCCACCCGTTCCCCTCGGCCGGGTACTCGAGCGTCATCAGCCGGTTTGGGTCCATGTTCTTCGACGACCAGACTGCGGCTTTCCGCAACCTACGCCGGGCCTGTGCCGACGGCGGTCGGCTGACGATGGTCTCGTGGCGGACGGTCGCCGACAACGAGTGGTTCCGCGTGATCGCGGGCGCTTTGGCACCCGTCGGGGAACACCCGCAACCACCGTCGGACAGGCCCAGCCCGTTCCGCCACGGCGACGCGGCTGAAGTCCGGGAGATCCTCGCGGACGCCGGCTTCTGCGAGGTCGACGTGGCGGCCCTCGATGCGCCGATGGTCGTCGGGGCCACCGTCGAGGAAGGTGTGGCCCGGTTCGGTGAACTGTTCGCATGGCTGTTGGACATGCATGGCCCGCACGGTCGGGAGGCGGCGCTGGCGAGGCTCGCCGACGTCCTGGCCGCCTATCGCGGTACGAATGGGGAGGTAGAGATCGGCTCGGCCGCCTGGCTGATCGCCGCGCGGGCCGGATAATGCCGAAGCAGGCACCGGTGCCCGCTGATTTACTTAGAATCCATCCATGACGCGCAGGCTCCGACGGGGTGACACCATCCGCGGTTTCGCGGTCATCCGCGCCAGTCCGGCGCAGGTGTTCGCGGTGGTGTCCGACCCGACGCGCTATCCCGAGTGGAGCCCGGAATGCCGACGGGTGAAATGGCTCGACGACACCCATTTCGCCGGCCACAACAAGCGTCGCCTGGCCAAGTGGAAGACGAAGGCGCGAGTGGAGGTGAACGAACCCGACGCCGAGTTCCGATTTACCATCGACCTGCTGGGCAAGGACTTCACAAACTGGGCCTATCTCGTCGAACCCCACGCCGACGGCGCCATGCTCACCGAAGAGTTCACGATGTGCATGGACTTGCCGGTCGTTGTCCAAGCCTTCGAGCGAACGACGATGCAGGTACCCGATCGACGCGCCGATTTGCAGGACAACATCGACCGATGCGTTGCGACGATCCGTGAGATCGTCGAGCGCGAAGCTGCCGAAGGTGCGGCCGCGGCCGAGTAGGGTCGGGTGGCATCGGGCAAACCGGAAGGAACCAAAACATGGGTGCTCTGCGTCGCAAAGCTGCTGTTGTCCTCGCCGGAGCGGGAGCCGTCTCGCTCCTGACCGCTGGTGCAGCCGGTGCCGTGCCCGGCGTCACGCCGGTGCACGGCCCGCAGCCCAAGCCCGTCCCGCAGTCGACGATGGTCCCGGGAACCGGGTGCACGCTCGGCCAGGTCGAGAAGGCGCTGGCCAAGGAAGACCCGTCAGGCTGGGAAGAGATCAACGAGGCGCCGCCGCTCAAGGCGAACTTCGAGCGCATCATCGTGCTGACCCCTGAGCAGCGGGCGGCCAAGAAGGCGCAGTGGCAAAAGGAGCACCCGACCGAGGCTGCGGTGGTCCAGTTCCTGCGCGACAACAACATGTTCGACGCCCCGCAGGAGAAGATCGAGCGCAAGGCCACCTGGCAGCGCGTCAAGGCCACCTGCGCGAAGTACTGAGCGAGTGTCTCCCGCGTCAAGATGAGTCGTGACCAGCGTTCTGGTGCCTCTGGGCAAGGGGATGACCCATCTCGCGTCGAGTTGTGGCTCGCCGGAATCGCAAGCAGGCGGTCAACCATCTCGACAGATGAAGTGCTCGTGGAGCTAGATAAGTGGCGCGGAGCCTGGCCTGACGCCGGTGGTGTAGGTAGCCAGTCCTGACATCTACTCCGCGGACGCTGCCGAGGATTTCCGCGGCAGTACCACCGCTGCGACGGTGGCCGTGACCGCCAGGATCACCGCGGCCGTGCCCAGTGAGGCATGCACGCCGGTCACGTAGGCCGACTTGGCAGTCTCGATCAGTGCGGGGTCGTCCGCGGCGGCGGTCACCGCGTCGCCGAGCGTGCCGCGGAATGCGGTTCCGTCGGAAGACATGATGCGGGAGAACACGACCGCGGCCAGCGAACCCAGCAGCGCCAGGCCGAGGGCCTGGCCCAACTCGAAGCTGGTCTCCGAGACACCGGTCGCGGCGCCGGCGCGCTCGGTCGGCACCGACCCGACGGCCACGTCGGAGACCAGCGAGAAGGACAACCCGTAGCCGATGCCGGCGATCGCGGACCCGATGAGATAGGCCCTCAGCCCACTGTCGACGCCGATGTTCAGCATGATCACCAGCCCGACCACGCAGCTCAGTAGCGATCCGATGAAGGCCCGGCGCACACCGATGAGCCGCACAATGCGTGCCGAGCCGAGCGAGAACGCGCAGACCGTGAGGGCCATCGGGATGCCCAGGGCGGCGGCGGCCAGCGGCTCGCGCCCGGTCACCGACTGCAGGTAGGTGTTGCCCAGGTATGCGGTGGCCGAGAGCGCCATCATCGAGGTCAGCGACGTGGCGATGGCGATGGTGAACTGCCGGTTGCGCATGAGCCCCGGGTCGACCAGCGGGTTGGGTGCGCGCGTGCAGTGGCGGGCGAACAGCGCGATGATCGCCAGCCCGACGACGCCGATGACGATGGTCGGGGCGTCGACGCCGTTCAACGCGAGGTGCTTGATCGCGTACACGGAGGCGAGGATCCCGCTGATCGAGAGCGCGACGCCGCGGAGGTCGAACGCCGCGTCGGAGGGATTGGCGAACTCGGGCAGGACCACCGGCCCGGCCAGCAGCAGTGCCGCGAGGACCGGCACGTTGATCAGGAACACCGAGCCCCACCAGGACTGGTGCAGCAGCACGCCGCCGACGAGCGGGCCCACGGCGGTGCCGCCGGAGAACGCCGCGGTCCACACGCCGATCGCACGTGACCGTTCGCGTAGATCGGGGAACATCGTCGTGATCAGGGACAGGCTCGACGGGAGCAGGGTCGCGCCGCCGATGCCCATCAGTGCTCGCGCGACGATCAGCATCGTCGGGGTGAATGAGAACGCCGCGATCACCGATCCGATGCCGAACACCGTCGCGCCGAGCAGGAGGAGTCGTCGTCGGCCCACCCGGTCGCCGAGGCTGCCCATGGTGATCAGCAGGCCGGCGATGACGAAGGCGTAGGAGTCCAAAATCCAGAGGGACTGCGTCGGCGACGTGTCCAGGCCCGCGGTCACCATCGGCATGGCCAGGAACAGCACCGACGAGTCCATCGACACCCGCAACACGGGCAGCATCAGGACGCCCAGGCCC
>CAZVVS010000307.1:0-6234 GCA_964630585.1 uncultured Gordonia sp. | reverse complement strand
CCTCTTCCTCGAGGGCGGTCGCGTCGTGGTGGACCTCGCTCGTCGCGGCTCCGCCGGCGCGGACGCGTCGGTGGTGACGCGATCGATCGCGAACGAGGCGGCGTTCCGCAACGCGATGACCGTCGACATCGCGATGGGCGGGTCGACCAACACGATCCTGCACATCCTGGCCGCCGCACACGAGGCCGGCGCCGACTTCGATCTCGAGGACATCCACGAGCTCAGCCTGCGGACGCCCTGCCTCTGCAAGGTCGCGCCCAACTCGGAGTACCACCTCGAAGACGTCCACCGCGCCGGTGGGATCCCGGCGATCATGGGTGAGCTCGACCGTGCGGGGCTGCTCGACCGCAGCGTCGGATCGGTGCACTCGGCTTCGCTCGACGAGTGGCTCGCCGCGTGGGACGTGCGGCGTGAGGAGCCGAACGAGGCGGCGGTGGAGCTCTTCCACGCGGCGCCTGGCGGGGTGCGCACCACGGAGGCCTTCTCGTCGACGGCCCGCTGGAACCACCTCGACCTCGACGCCAAGGAGGGCTGCATCCGCTCGGTCGAAGGTGCGTACAGCACCGACGGCGGTCTGGCCGTGCTGCGGGGCAACCTCGCCCCCGACGGATGCGTGGTGAAGACCGCGGGCGTCGCGGCCGACCAGCTCTCCTTCCGTGGCCCGGCCCTCGTGACCGAGAGCCAGGAGCAGGCGGTCGACGCGATCCTCTCCGGTCGGGTGACTGCCGGCGACGTCGTCGTCGTCCGCTACGAGGGGCCTCGCGGGGGCCCGGGCATGCAGGAGATGCTGTACCCCACCAGCTTCCTCAAGGGCCGTGGGCTCGGTGCGGCGTGCGCCCTGGTCACCGACGGTCGGTTCTCGGGTGGCACGAGCGGCCTGTCGATCGGGCACGTGTCCCCCGAGGCCGCCGCCGGTGGCACCATCGGGCTCGTCGAGGACGGGGACCCGATCTCGATCGACATCGCGGCCCGGACCATCCGCCTCGAGGTCGACGACGAGGTGCTGGCCCAGCGCCGCGCCGCGCGGGAAGCCGCGGGGTGGGCGCCCGCAGATCGCGACCGCCCCGTCTCGGCTGCGCTCCGGGGCTACGCCCGGTTCGCCCTGTCGGCCGACCGCGGTGCGGTCCGCGACGTCGACCAGCCCTGACCCGCCGAACGTCCCCGCCCCATCGACTGCCCCAGGAGCCGAGCGTGACCGACCCCGAGATCCTCCCCGGAGCGGAGCCCTTCCGCTCCGATGGCGGCCCCCATGGCGCTCTCGTGCTGCACGGCTTCACCGGGAACCCCCAGTCGATGCGCGGCCTCGCGGAGGCCTTCGCGGCGGCCGGCTTCGCCGTGGAGCTCCCTCGGTTGCCGGGCCACGGCACCACGGTGGAGGACATGCTCACGACCTGGTGGGCGGACTGGGCGGCGGAGGTCGACGCTGCGTACGGGCGGCTCGCCGCACGCGTCGATCGCATCGTCGTCGCCGGCCTGTCGATGGGCGGCATGCTCACCCTGTGGACCGCGGTGCGACATCCCGAGGTCGCCGGCATCGTCTGCATCAACGCGGTGATCGAGGACCCGGGACCCCTGCGCGAGATGGTGGCCCAGATGGCCGACGCCGGGCAGGAGACGTTCGACGGCATCGGCAGCGACATCGCCGACCCCGAGGCCACCGAGCTGGCCTACGCGCTCACGCCGGTGCGCCCGTTGCTGTCGATGATGGACGCGGGCGCCGAGCTCCGCCCGCGCCTGGGGGAGATCACCTGTCCGGTGCTGGTGATGACCAGCCCGCAGGACCACGTCGTGGCCCCCTCGAACAGCGACCTGATCGCGGCCTCGGTCTCGGGTCCGGTCGAGCGGGTCAGCCTCGACCGCAGCTACCACGTGGCCACCCTCGACCACGACCGAGGGCTCATCGAGGAACAGGCGATCAGGTTCGCTCAGCGGGTCACGGCGTAGGTCCCACGGTGTAGCGTCCGGCCCCGAACCGTCCGGTTCACGGCAATCAACGGGAGTAGCCATGGCAGAAAACGATCCCCGCACCTTGGTGGTGTTCGGGTTCGACGAGCAGCTCGCAGCGTCGGAGATGCTCACCTCGCTCACGCGCCTCAGCCAGGAGGGCACCCTCCTCCTGCAGGACGCGGTGTTCGTCACCCGCACGCCCAAGGGCAAGGTGCACGTCCAGCAGACCACCGATCCCTCCACCGGCCAGGCCGCCGTCAGCGGTGCCTTCTGGGGCCTGCTGTTCGGCGTGCTGCTGTTCATCCCGGTGATCGGCATGGCGATCGGCGCCGGGACCGCCGCGCTCATGGCGAAGCTGATCGACACGGGCATCAGCGACGACTTCGTGAAGAAGCTCCGTGAGTCGATCGAGCCGGGCAAGGTGTACCTCGCCGTGCTCGTCAGCCACGTGAACCCCGAGAAGGCGCTCGAGGAGATGCAGCGCTACGCCGGGATGGCCACGGTGGTCACCTCGTCGAACCTCAGCCCCGAGGGCGTCGTCGCGCTCGAGGAGGCGCTCGGGCAGGACATCGTGACCGAGGGTGTGTCCGAGGAGGAGTCGACGATCGCCGAGTGAGGCGACGCCGCTCTGCGGACGTTCGTGTCGGATGGGCCCGGGCGAGAGCCCGGGCCCATCCGCGTGCGGCTGCCGGACACGGGGAGGACACACGCGTTCGGTGTGCCGAGCTTGGCTGCGAGTGGCGCTGGAAGGTATCGACGGGTCGAAGAGGCCTACATCTTCAGGTGCTCCCCGACGTTCAGCGAAGGAACGCCGCGGCTTCCTCGACCGCTCGTTCGGCGAGCTGAGCAGCCCAACGGGCTTCGTCCTCAGTGATCTCGACCGTGGTGGGCGAGTCGATTGCGGGTGCCGGTCCTGGTGCTGGCGGCTGTCGATCGAGCAGCCCGGCGATCACACGAGCTACTCGAACTCCTCGCTGATCCTCCGGCTTCAGGTGCCCGCGCTCGACGAACTCGCCCCACGTCGCGAGGTCGTCGCCGGTCGGCTGCTCGCGAATCACCGGCGGGTAGCGCATGCCAGATCGCTCGTAGCCGTCAAGCCACGCTCGCGCCTCGTGCCGCAGGCCCAGCAGGCCGCAGCCTCGGATACGCCGTACGCCGGGCGATCAAGGATCGCGAGTTCCTTCGTCGCGAGGGCATCATTGGGCAACATGAGAGAAGCGTCTCGTTGACAAGCCGTGCTCGGCCATGTGACGATCGCATTATGGCGGATCCCTATGCTGCGGCAGTGCCCTCCAAACGGGTTGGGAGCGAGGGCTTTGCGAGCCTTCGGGTGTGGTTTGCTGCAGCAGGGCTGCTGGTGTTGGGCTTCGTGGTCGGCGTGAATCATGCGGCTGCCCAAGTGGACTACGGAAACCCGCTCCATGCGTACTACTACACCGCTGTTGGTGGGGGCGACCTCTACCACTGTGCTGCGGCCGACAATACGTTCTATGACCTCGGGAGCCTTCACGCCAAGGGAGAATCGCTCGCACGACGTGGGGGCCTCTGCGCCTTGACCCGCACGGCGGGCGCCGGACAACTCGATGTGAGCGTTGCCTCATTCCTCTGGGATGGCTACCCCAAGAGTCCCTCGCTGTGCGGGTTTACCGCTGTATCGACCAATGCTGGGGCGGCCACGAGCCAAAGCAGTGATTGGCTCGTCCAAGCGAGCCCTCGCTGTGGTGGTGTGGAGTACTCAGTTACGAGCTTCCACAAGATTCAGGTTCAGGGAGTAGAGCGCGATCTCATCTACCCGACGCCCACACACCACTTCTTTTGACACCACAGAACGATGCACGGGAGGACCTTATGGATTCGACAGTAACTCGTTGGCTCGCTGTCGGGGGAGCTCTTGCCGGGGTCGCAGTTGTGGGTGTCTGTCTCGGAAGCGTCGCCTATGGTGCAGTGGCGACTGATGCAAGCCATCCGGCGAGCGAAACGGGCAGCATGGATGTTGCGGCGATGGCGCAGCGACTCACGGATGCAGAGCGCGCCGCAGTGGCGGGTGGCATGCCTGCCGATCAGCAGCTGGGCACCGAGGACATGCTCGATCAGCTGGCTTCCGGCCGCATTGCTGTCACTGGTCTCGTCGACGGCGTTGCGGTGAAGGGGTGGGCGTCGACCGAGATGTTGTCGGCCACCTCCTACCCCGACTCACTTGATGACCTGTGGCCGGTCACATCCGACGATGGGACGATTATCGGCTACATCGGCCCCGGCGTGTCGATGATCCCCGCCGCAGACGTCGCTGCCGCCGCGACGGCGGCCGACGAGTCGGCGCTGCTCGAGGGGCATTCGGTCATCGCTCGCGGCGACTGAACCCTGGATCCGCCGTCGGGAAGCATGGCGGGCGCGTTGTGCGGCCGCGTCGGGTGGATGTTCGGCTCGCTGGGGGTGGCGGCTGTCAAACGCTCGGTGGGACGGCGCCGAGTGCCGCCCCGAGGCAGACCTCGAGCGGTTCGTCGCCCGCGCCCTGCACTGGGGTGCGACCTGGGCTGAGATCGCCGCTGCGGTCGGCACCACACGCCAGTCAGCACACATCCGCGCGACCGTCGACTCTGCTACGACCCCTCCACCGGGACGACGCGGCACGGACCACCGCTCCCGGAGCTGACCCCCAACCCGCCCGCCGAGATCCGAAGAGTCGGTTTCGTTCGTGGCCGGTGACATCACGTGCAGATCACCGAACCACGCATGGAACCACCCGTCGCCACTGCGTACCAAGTGCACCTGAGTGAATGTCAACGGCCGGTGCACCGGGGAGCACGTCCACCTGTCCACCGACACGGCATGCCGTTGTGAGGGGGAGTAGAGCCGGACCGGACGGGCGCCTGACAGTTCTCGCCTGCGAACGCCCGGTGCGCCAGCTGATCGAGTCGTCAGCGGACCCTGCGCAGGACACGAGGACGCAACGAGAACACCCAAGGAGGACCTGCGCCGATGACGAGCCCACCGATGATGTACGACCGCGCCGGACAAGGGTCGGCGATGTTCTCGCAAATTGGGAGATATGATCCATTTCGTGGAACGGTCTGGTTCGCCAGAGTTGCTGCCGATCTTCCGGTCGCGCCAACAGGTCGAGGTGCTGGCGGGCATCCTCGACGATCCCGAGCGGGAGCAGTCACTGGCGGATCTGACTCGGAGGCTCGGGATCCCGACGGCGTCGATCCACCGGGAGATCGAACGCGCGGAGCAGGCGGGGATCGTGCGGTCCCGCCGAGTCGGCAAGACCCGCCTGGTGAGCGCCGACACATCGAGTCCCTACTTCGCTCCGCTGCGTCAGCTGCTCGTCCGAGCGTTCGGTGCGCCGGGCCGGCTGCGAGCGGCGCTCGAAGGTATCGACGGGGTCGAGGAGGCCTACATCTTCGGTTCGTGGGCAGCTCGATGGGAAGGTGAGAAGGGAACCCGGCCCGTCGGGGACATCGACGTGCTCGTGCTCGGTCATGCCGACCGGGACCAGCTGTACTCCGCTGCCCACGACGTGGGGCTCGCCGTCGGGCGGGAGGTCCAGATCCAGATCCGAGCGCCCGGGTGGTTGCAGAGCGGCTCGGGATCGTTCCACGACACGGTGGTGAACCGGCCGATGGTTCAGGTGCTCCCCGACGTTCAGCGAAGGAACGCCGCGGCTTCCTCGACCGCGCGCTCGGCGAGCTGAGCAGCCCAACGGGCTTCGTCTTCGGTGACCTCCACGGTGGTGGTCGAGTCGAGGTACTCGAGCCGATTGCGAGTGCTGGTCATGGTGCTGGTGTTGGCGCCGTCGACGTTCGTCGCTGATGTTCCCTCGTTCGAGGAACATCTCGACCACGCGGCTCAGGCGGTCATCTGGCACTTCGCCGACCCTACCGGTCGTGATCGGGACGGAGATCGACGGCATCGTCCGCCCTCTCGCTCGGATCGGCCGGGTCATCGGTGGTCATCCGGCCGGTCTCGGTGCGCCGTCACCAGAGGTCAGGCGGAAGGGCTGGTCTGCGACCATCCTGCCCTTCGCACCTGACCACTCGGAGTGGAGCTGGAGGGAATCGAACCCTCGTCCGGCGAGCGGTCATCGCCCGTGCTACGACCATTCCCGAGATCTCGGCGCTACGGCTGCCGACCTGCCGGGTCAGGCGGATCCGAGGATCCCACCGCCGGGTCTTTCCCCGACGTCAGCGGTCTTTCCCACCGTCAGCGGTCTGTCCCTGCTGTCTCCACCGCTTCTGTTGCCGGGCTGCGGTGGACTGACCCCGTGCGCCATTGCTGGTCACTGTG
>CAZVVS010000306.1:0-6255 GCA_964630585.1 uncultured Gordonia sp. | reverse complement strand
GACACCGACAGCTCCTCGCCACCGGGCTCTCCCCCGAGGAATCCGCGGCCCGCGCCAACGCCACCGCCGGATCGGCCGTCGTGTTCGCAGGAGCAACCGTGATCATCGCCCTCGTCGGCCTGTTCGTCGTCGGCATCCCCTTCCTCACCGTGATGGGCCTCGCCGCCGCCGCAACCGTCCTCACCGCGGTGCTCATCTCGCTCACCCTCGTCCCCGCCCTCCTCGGCTTCGCCGGGACCAACATCGACCGGTTCCGCGTCCCCGGCACCCGAGTCCACAGCGGTGAAGGCCGCCAGCGCGACGCCCTCGGTGTCCGATGGGGCCAGTTCGTCGTACGCCGAGCCCGCCCCGTGCTGGCCGTCGCCGTGATCGGCATCGCCATTGTGTCCATCCCGGCCTTCAGCCTCCAGCTCGGCCTGCCCGACGACGGCACCAAGTCCACCGACTCCACCGAACGCCGAGCGTTCGACCTCGCCGCCGAGGCGTTCGGCCCCGGATTCAACAGCCCGCTGATCCTGGCGCTCGACGTCACCGGCACCGACGATCCCGACGAAGGCGTGGCAGCGGTCGCTGGTGCAGTGGCCGACCTCGACAACGTCGTCAGCGTGAGCGAGCCGACGCTCAGCGACAGCGGCAACTTCGCCGTCATGCGGGTCATCCCCGGAAGCGGCCCATCGGACCAGGCCACCGCCGGACTCGTCCACGACATCCGCGACCTCACCGAACCCATCGACGAAGCCACCGGCGTCGCCACCAGCGTCACCGGCGCCGCAGCCATCAACATCGACATCACCGACCGGCTCGCCGACGCCCTGCCGATCTACGCCCTCCTCGTCGTCGGCCTCGCACTCGTCCTGCTCGGCATGGTGTTCCGGTCCGTCCTCGTACCGATCAAGGCCACCATCGGGTTCCTGCTCTCCTGCGGCGTCTCGTTCGGTGCGACGGTCGCGCTCTTCCAGTGGGGATGGATGAGCAGCATGCTCGGCGTCGACCAGACCGGCCCGATCATCAGCATCCTCCCCATCATGCTGCTCGGCGTCCTGTTCGGGCTGGCCATGGACTACGAGGTGTTCCTCGTGTCCCGCATCCGCGAGGACTACGTCCACAACGGCGATGCCCAAGGCGGGATCGTCCAGGGCATGCGGCACAGCTCACGGGTGATCGTCGCAGCCGGACTCATCATGGTCTCGGTCTTCGCGGCCTTCATCCTCGCCCCCGACGCCAGCATCAAGATGATCGGCTGGGCGCTCGCCATCGGCGTCCTGGCCGACGCCTTCATCGTCCGCATGACGATCGTCCCCGCTGTGCTCACCCTCCTCGGTGATCGCGCCTGGTGGCTGCCTCAGTGGCTCGACCGCATCATCCCCAACGTCGACATCGAGGGAGAGGGCCTCAACACCTACCTCGCAGAGTCAGGCGCCTCAGGAACCGAGCCCACCACCGACACCGAACCAGAGAAGGTCCCCTCATGATCCTCGTCACCGTGGATGCATCACCTGCATCCGAAGCCGCCCTTCCCACCGCCGTCGAGCTTGCTGCCCGATTCGACCGGCCCGTGAGGGTTCTCCTCGTCCTCGACGGCGCCCTGACCCACCACTTCCGAGAGGCGGGGCGCGGCAACGAAACAACCACCGAGGCAGCGATCGCCGAGTACCTCGACGCCGTCGCCGCCAGACTTCGCCAGGCCGGTGTCGAGCAGGTCGACATCACCTTCCGATACGGCACCGACGCCGCCACAGAGATCGTCAACGCCGCGGACCCCAACGATGTCGCGCTGCTCGTGATGGCCACCCATGGTCGCTCCGGGGTCAGCCGCTGGCTCACGGGTTCCGTCGCCGAGCGGGTCATCCGCTCCTCGCAGGTCCCGGTCGTCGTCGTGCCGACACCGCCCGATGACGATGACCAGCCGTAGGTCGCGGACCCGACGGTCCATCGCTCCGTCTCGTCAACGAGCGCCTGGGAGCGAATGATGGTGATCGTCGCTGCACTGGTCTTCGGTGCGGTCGTCGGCGGCATCGCACGCCTGCTGTTGCCGGGTCGCCACGACCTGAGCATCAGCACGACGATCCTCCTGGGCCTCCTCGGCGCAGGCACCGTCGGTACGGCCGTAGCCGGTGCAACCGACAGGCTGCTCGTCTGGGGAGGACCGTCCCTCGCCGGATCCGTCATCGGCGCCGTTGGATTCGTCGCCGTAGCCGAAGCCTTGGCTCGCCGATTCAGGACCCGGCAGCAACGACGTCCGACATCCGACGTCATCGCTACCGGCGAAGGATCCCAGGTCGAGTTCAAGAGCAGCGCTCGATACAACATCCACACCGCAAAGAAGGACGCACAGATCGAGCTGGCCATCGCCCGCTCGGTCGCCGGCCTGGCCAACGCCGACGGCGGGATCCTGCTGATCGGGGTGAACGACGACGGCCAGGTGATCGGCCTCGAGGAAGACCTCAAGCTGGTTCGCGGCGGTGATCTGGACCGCTATGAGCTCTGGCTGCACGACCTCCTCCGAACGTGTCTGGGAAGCCCTGTCCTACGACATGTTGCCGTCTCCTTCGAGACCATGGGCGACGCGGACCTCTGTCGCATCGACATCGAACCCGCCGATGACCCGGTCTACCTGCGCCCACACACCGGAGAACGACGAACCCAGTTCTACGTGCGCATCGGCAACTCCACCCGAGAGCTCGCAGTCGACGACGCGGTCGACCGAATCACTGCCAACTGGCCCCAGGGCATGCCAGCCCGCGCCCGCGTCGCGCTTCGTCGCCGATTTCGAACCCGCTGATCCGTGGTCCGGTGGTGGTTGTCTTGAAGGTCCGTTCGATGACGTCGGGCATATCTCGGAGTGCATCTATCACCGATGACTACTTCGAGGTCGTCTACGGCCCGCTGATCGGCCCAACCTCTGTGCTGCTGGCGAGGGCTCTGGTCCGCCATACGGCAGATGCCGGTGGTGAGACCTCCATCGATCCAGCCCAACTGGCTCGCGAGGTTGGGATCCGAGCGGGCAGCTCTGAGCCGCTCGGGAAGGGCTCGCAGCTAGCCAAGTCGCTCCGCAGGCTCAGTCACCATCGCATCGTCATCGACCTGGGAGACGGCGTGCTGGGTATCGCAACCCGCGTGCCCCTGCTCTCAGAAGATTCGCTCCCGAAGCTGCCGGAGGCAGCTCAACGCTTCCATCGGGCTTTCGAAGCGGACCGTCGAGGTGAAGGGACCGAACCGTGAACGGGGTCGAGGTACTCCAAAGCGTCGGCCCTCGTCATCTTCTCCGACCAGCGACGGCGACGACAAGAGAGCCCTCGACCGAGAGGAGGACCATGAGGGCTTCATCCCTTCCCACCGGCGACGTTCGGTCCGCGGGAGATGGTCTTCGCTGACGTGGAGGTGGCACCTTTCGCCGCTCAGCATCCCGCCAAGCCCACGACGCTGCGCCTCAGACAGCGACAGATCGACGAATGGCTCACGACCTTGTCGGAGGCTCCTGAGAGAGTTGTCGGACCTGATCCAGCGGAAGTTCGTCGATCGAGTCCAGCGGCTGAACGGGTTCGGGCACGATCTCCATGGCACACCAGTCACCCGCCAGGCCCAATAGATGGTTGGGTCCGATCTGCGGAAGTTCGTGGCGACCTGTGTAAGGCCCGGTCGCGATCGATCTGGTGGGGAGACTGCTGAGGGTTCCAGCTCCCGCGTCCGTTCGCCATGATTCGCGCTCATGACGGTTGCCTGTCCGGCAGCGAATCTGCCCGGCCACGTGGAACCGAACGCGTGGGTCAGACGCCAGGATGGGCATGAACTCGACCATCGACAGCCAGGATGGGCATGAACTCGACCATCGACAGCACTGGTGCGCCACCGAGCCGTCGGCAGCGGCCTCCGGCTCGGCCCACGTTCGTCGACCTCTACCGGGACCGGTACCGGTCGATGGTCGAGATCGCCCGACTGACCACCGGCTCGAACACGCTCGCTGAGGAGCTCGTCCAAGACGCCTTCGTCGACCTCTACCGGCGCTACGATAAGATCGACCGTCCAGACGCCTACCTGCGCCGTGCCGTGATCAACCGGTGCACCTCGTGGGTGCGCCGCCGGGCCACGGAACGACGCCACAGCGAACAAGCCCGCCCGGAAACGACCTGGACCGATCCCGACACGATCGCCGTCACGACGGCGATCGCCACCCTTCCGGTCCGGCAACGAACCGCCATCGTCCTGTGCTACCTGGGCGATTGGCCTGAGAGCCAGATCGCCGACGCGCTGGGATGCCGCCCCGGCACCGTCAAGTCCCTCCTCTCCCGCGCCCGCACCCGCCTCGCCAAGGAGCTCTCCGATGGTTGACCTCGACCACCGCATCACCACCGCCCTGCGAACCGCCGCCGATGCCACCGACGTGGCCGACGACGCCCTCGACACCATCCTGTCGCGGGCCGCCAACCACCGCCCCGCTCGCCGGCGGCGGCGTGTCGCCGCCGGGCTCGCTGCCGCTGCGGCCCTCTCCGGCGCCGGCGCTGCCTGGGCCATCATCACCGACCGGCCCGACGAACGGACCGCCGCCTTCATCGAGGCCACGCCGTGCGGCCTCAACGCCGACGACGCCCAGCTCGTCGCCTCATCCACCGACGACAGCGGCACCGTCCAGTTCTGGTGGATCCACAGCCCCGGCGGCACCGGCGCCTACGTCGTGGACACCGACGGCTCGGGTGGCGGTGGCTGCGGACTCGCCAAGACCGGCTACGACCCCACGCCCCCGTGGGGCGCTCTCCAGATGACTGTCGACGAATCCGGTGACGGTCGCTACCTCCTCTACGGACAAGTTCCCCCGCACGCAACCGGCGTCTCGATCGTCACCACTGTCGGCTCCTTTGAGGCGACTCTCGGTGTCGGCGGCCACTTCATCACCGCTGTCGAAGGACCCTGGGGCCAGCTCGAGCTGACTCGCATCGACGCCCTCGACAGCGACGGCAACGTCGTCGCCTTCGGACGCGACGGCGACTGAGAGGCGATCCCGCGCTTGAGCCCCGACCGCCGTCGAGGGTGGGGTTGTGATCGAGGTACGCACATCTACCAACGAAGGGGGACGATGGAATGAAGACGAAGAAGATCCGTTCGCTGCTAGCAGCAGCAGGGTTGGACGCATCCCACACTGGGGGTGTCGGCTGCGCTCGCCCAGCCAGCCGCGGCGTACACGCCCCCCTGGGCATGTGGGACTCAGAGCTTCAGCCCGGCGTCGGCGTCGATGCTCTCGACGGTGGCTGGGTGCAAGCAGCGCGTGGTGATCACCTGCAAGCCTCCAGTGACCGGCCAGATCTTCGGGCCGCTCCGGGTGACGGGCCAGACCTCAACGGCGAACTGCCCGGTCGGGAAGATCCTCAACTCGGGTGGCTGGCAGATGGGCACCAACTGGTGACAGACCCGCTGGAGCGGAATGCTGCGGGCCAGGACCGGGACGTGACCCGGCCCTGGCTCGCGCGGCATCGGTGGGCCGCTGTCTTACTCGCTGGTCTTGCGTGCATCGCGATCGGATGTGGCGGTTCGAGCCGTGACGGTGGGGACGAGAGCGCTAGAAGGGAGGACTGGTCGATAGACCAAGTGCGGGCTGCGACGGCGCGTGCCTGGTTGGAGATGCCTGGTGGGAACGACGGTGCCGGCCTGACCCGGTTCCTGATCGAAGAGGCTGAGCAGATGGTGGCTACCTGTATGACCGATCAGGGCTTCGACTACAGGGCGGCGCCCTACGAGGCGATCATCGGAGAGGGTACCGATGGGGGTGACTTCACCGACCGAGGCTATGTCGCTCAGCACGGATTCGGGGCTACCGAGCCCCTCTCGCCGCCCGCGGTCGAGAACCCGAACGACCGCATCACCGGTGCGCTGTCGGACGAGGAGCTGTCGGCCTACGACGAGGCGTACCAGGGGTGCAACGGCGATGCTCAGGCCTCCCAAGAGGACCGCTATCGCCTTCAGGAGATCATCGACGTCGTCGATCAGTTGAATCGTCAGGTCGAGTCGTCCGGGCCGGTCATGGCGGCACGAGACGGCTACCGGGAGTGCATGGCATCGAAGGGTTTCACGGCGTCGTCTCCGGAGGAGATCAGGGACTCGTTCTTCGAGCGGGCCGGTCCGACTGAGGCCGGAGCGAGTGGTGAGCAGACTGACGATCGTTCGTTGCGGGCCGAGGAGATCGAAGCGGCGCTCGCTTCGTTTGACTGTGGGCAGGACCTTGCCAACGTTCGCGCTGAGGAGCGCCGCCATCAGATGCAGGAC